>CAYMLS010000376.1:0-4761 GCA_964390665.1 uncultured Bacteroidales bacterium
TGCCCTATCCTGGCAGGTGAAAGTGAAATTGCATTTTTGAATCTTTGCAGCACAGAAAGTTTCTTTGCCTTTTCCATTTTCTTTTTCTCAGGTGTATTTGAAATTGTTAAAACATCAAATCCGAGAGATCTTAACACCTCCTGCGCTGCATAATTCTGCAGCCTATTACCATAATTTACATAATCAACGATCGTAATAATCCCAACTTTTTTCATAGATTTCTTGTTTTTATCATTCTCACTCATCCTAAACCTCAACCTCAACCTCAACCCTACACATTTTCCTCCTGCAACAGCGCAGGAATGGTTTTCAGGATGATCATGATATCGCCCCAGAAATTGTAGTTGTTGGCGTAGTCGATATCGAGTTGTTTGCGTTCATCGGCCGAAAGTTTTTTACCCTTTCCACGTGTGGTAACCTGCCATAATCCGGTCAGTCCCGCTGGTGCCAGAAAGCGTTGGCTCCACTCGTTGTTGGTGAGCAATTCTGCCTCGTAAAGGGGCAGGGGGCGGTTGCCCACGATCGACATATCTCCTTTGAGTATGTTGAACAGTTGGGGTAGTTCATCGATGCTGGTGTTGCGGATGAATTTTCCCACTTTGGTGATGCGGGGGTCGTTCGCCATCTTGAAGAAGGCATTTTCTTCCTTGTTTTTTTTCTGCTCCAGAAATGCAGTTTCGGGCATGAAGTCTTCTTCGTGCATGAGCATCACATCGTTCTCACTTTCCGCAGACTTCAGGGCTTGCATTTGTTCTGTCTCCTTGTCTATGACCTTTCCTCCGCCATACTGATTTTGCTTCATCAGCGCATCCACCCTTTTGTCGGCATCCATGTACATGGAGCGGAATTTATAGAAGGGGAATATGCGGTATGCCGTTCCCACCCTTTTGGCGGCGTAAAAAACCTTGCCCCTGGACTCTAAACGGATAGCAATGACAACCAGGATAAAAAGGGGTGATAGCACGATGATCCCCAACAGCGAAAGGATGATATCCATTGCTCTTTTCCACACAGGAAGACCTTTCCACTGGTAATTGCCGGGATGTACATACTTTGGCTTGTTTTTTTGGGCTTTGGCAAATTCTGCCCTTTTTTGCAGGTCGGCAAACCGAAGATCGGGTGTAAAGATATCCTCAACACCTTCTTTTACAAGGCTTTTGTATGGGTTTGCCTCATTGCTGATCAGAAAAAGACTTGTTTTTCCGGGTATGTTTGCCCTGATGAGTCTGATTTGCTCTGTTTCCGGTTGTGCTGCTCCGTTGGCATGGAAAATAACAGCATCCGCTTCTTTTTGCTTTTGCAGCTTTTCAATAACACCGGCAGCTGATTTCTTGCTTACGACAGTCACCTCACCGGATTCAACTTTGATCTTGTTGATCAGTTCCTGGTTGTCAGAAATTAATAAATACTTCATCCCTTACGAATTAAAATGAACGAAAATAATTTGACCTGAAATCTTTACGGGCAGTGGTATTAAACCCCTGAGAATGCTCAGCACTGCCTGTAAAGGATTGCCCCTGATCAGGCAGATTTGCGCGCCAGCACGTTTTCAATCCGCACCAGCAGTTCAGAGGGATTAAAGGGTTTGATGAGGTAGTCTTCGGCGCCCAGTTTGAGTAGTTCAATTTTTTCCATACTTTTATCGATGCTCGAGAGCACGATAACAGGAATGTCTTTGTAAAGTCCACTGGATTTCAACTGGGTTACAAAGGATTTTCCATCCACATCGGGCATCATCAGGTCGGTAACGATCAGATCGGGTTCAAACCCATCATTGAGTACTTCCAGGGCATTGGCGCCATTAAAAGCGTCGCGGATCTCAAAATCTTTTTCAAGCATTACTTTGAGCAATGTTCTGAATTCATTTTTGTCATCTACAAGTAGGATCTTTGCTTTCATAAAAATATTTTTTTCGTTTTTTGTACTATTGTTTTAAAATGCTGTAACCCGGCTGCTTTGGGGCAGCCGGGTATGAAAGATTGTGGTTATATTTGGATTATATGTTTATTCTTCGGGTTCATAAAACAGTGATCCGTTGTTTTTATATCCGGGTTCATCTCTGTACCAATCGGGGTAAGATGCACCCTGGCTGCTTGCCCATAATTGAAACATGTTGTAAGCCTGAGTTATATTTATTTTTTCTTGCGGGTAAATAAATTTTTCGGGAATGTTGAGTGCCCAGGGCAGGTATTCATCTGCCACATAATATTTTTGTTGGTCCGGGTCTGACTGATCCTGTCTTGTACCGAACATATCCATATCAGCCAGGTCAGTAGGAGGATGCATGGGCAGGTGTACCTCCCTTTCTCTTTCCTGATTGATGATAATGAACGGATTATAGGGTGCTGCACTGAGCTGGTCAACAGATAATGGGTTCACAAAGGTGATGTTGATGCGCATGGTATCGGGTTGTACAAAAGGTTGACCAGTAATGGTATTGATACCGGAACCGCCGCCGGGGTGTGGCATCACTTCAAAAGCGTTGTCGAAAGCAATGATGGTTGCCAGAGATTGTCCCGCTTCGGTTCCGTTGGCATTGAAGGTGATGTAATCTTCCGATATTCTGTTGCCGGTGATCTCCAGGATGTTTTCGGGCGAAGTGTTGAGAGAGAACCCAAAACCGTTTTTGTAAGAGGCACCAATGGCTCTCAGTATTAGTGAAACTTCCATTTCAATGATCTCATTTCGTGGATTGGATATATGCCGGAAGTTGTAATCAATAACCATATCGTTGAAGTCGTAATCTCCTTTTCCTGGCCAGAGGTCTTCGAAAACGAGTGAACCAAATGATCCTTCGGCAGGATACTGATAATCGAAAGAGCGGTCAGGGTCTTCAGGATAGTCATCAAAAACATCTGAAACGCCATCTTCGTCAGTGTCTTCGGGTGAGTCGATGGGTTGGTAAATATTTTGTTGTACGGCCGTAAAAGGTGTAACAGTAGTGTAAAAAACGGCATCATTAAAATCCTGATCGCTTCTTTCGTCGCGTCTTACATCTTCAAAACCAATGATCATGAGCTCTCTTAGTTCATCGTAAAGCAAAACGTTATGCTTTTGCAGGTCTGCATCCTCCTCTATGTTGAGGTAAGAATTGGAAAAGTGGGTGTAATAGTCATCAGTAACTTCCCCGTTTTTAAAGGCGTTGGCGATGAGGAACCATCCCACTGTAACCCCTTCAGGAAAAACATTTGTAAAAGAACCATTTTCAGGATCCAGATACATGAGTTGAACTTTATCGCCGGTCATGAGATTTCCTCCCGACCCATAGTATGATACGTTGGGAAATATGATGGTCAGGTCTTCAATATCTTCAACCGATGAGGGTGGGTTTCCGGTAGGGTAGGTGTAATAACCCAAAGAGTTTTTATATCCTGCGCCTTCATGCACAAAAGTAACCCATACTTCCGCCTCTTCAATTAACACCAGGTTTGTTTCAGATGCTTCGGAAAGGTATTGCGGATGTGTTTCCGGGAGTTTTGATCCTTCGGGAAGGGATGCATTGATATCATCCAGCAGATCCTGGCTGACATTATCCGGATCGTCGAGGTAGTAGGGGTACCCGGTGTAGGTTGCCCAATCGCCCAGTACATAATAATTATCTACCTGTTGGGGTAAAGCTACCGATTTGGGCGTTGAAGGGCTTTCTGTTGCGTTATTACGTTCTTCCATGGTTGCACCGGGGTACACATCAATGGTTTGCTGGTTGAGTGCCACGGTTGTGACCATGGGAAATCCGGTATGTTTAACCAGCACATAAAGGCTATCGAAACGGCTGGCAGGGTTGATGGTGGTTTTTATATTTCCTGATCCATCACTGACACCTTTGAAAATTAAATTTTTCTGAGCTTCTTCACGAAGAATACCCAGTTCATTCAAAGGGTCAGCAGTATACAGTTCTGCATACACACCTTTTGTGCTTTCGTTTTGTGGATCATTGAGGTAAATGTTCACTTCATATTGTTCAACCGTGGCAAAATCAAAACCTTCATACGCTCCGGGGTTGCCCTGCAAATCATCTACATGATCCTGCAGACAGGAAGAGAATCCAAAGAGGAAAAAAAGCGATAATAGTTGCGTTATTTTTAAGTTTTTCATTTTTAAGACTTTTAATTTATACATCCAACGCTATTTCATGAAGTGTGCCATGGTGTGTAAAAATTTGAATTTCAATAATATAGATGTTTTGGTTGATGCGTTTTTATGTTTGGTTTCTTCGTTTTCGAATATGATTATTCTTCGGAAATGGAGATGAAGATCAATGCAGTATCACCACAGTTTATGGGTTTTTGCAAACCTGATTTATCCCGGAATGGGTATTTTGTGTTTTTTAATTCTTCTGAAAAGCGCGTTCCAGTCTAAGTTCAGTAATTTGGCAGCTTCCGATTTGTTGTAATTTGTTTTTTGAAGTGCCCGGATGATGGTGTTTTTTTCAATTTGCTCAAGATCAAATGATTTGCCGTTAAGGTTTTGTGGTTCGGCATCCAGAACATTTTGTAATGGGCTGATCGCCAGGTGTTCAGGTTTGAGTTCCTGATCGCGGCAAAGGATTATAGCTCTTTCTGTAATATTTTTGAGTTCTCTGATATTTCCGGGAAAATCGTAATCTGTAAGCATCTTTAATGCATCTTTGCTCATCATAAGATTTCTTTTGCCCATTTTTTCACCGAGTGTTTGTAAAAAATATTGGGTCAGCATTTCAATGTCTTCTTTCCTTTCTCTCAGAGGGGGTAAGGAAATGATAAAAGTTCCGAGCCGGTGAAA
>CAYMLS010000377.1:0-4747 GCA_964390665.1 uncultured Bacteroidales bacterium
GGGTAGCAGATGTTGTGGACGCCATGGCAACTGTAGGATACACAGGTATTGGTGTAATGGATCAGAAGATTGCCCCCCTTTGGCACGATGTTGTATCCATGGAACATCGTTTTGCAGGTATTGCACTAACGGTGCGCTACGGTCCTACCAACCGACCCATGTTTCCGGGGGATGATCTCACCGATCCGGAAAACTACGAAAAATACCGCCAGTGGAGAGGCATGTGGTACAACGAAATATCACCCGAACCCTTTCACGACATGATAAAACCCGGCACCGTAATCGTTATGGACAACAAAGATGATAATGATACCGGATCAACCGGATCAAAGAATATCATGGAATGGAAAAACCGTGGATCTGTTGGACTTGTTTCTGCCGGTGGCATCAGGGATATTGACGAGATTATTCTGCAGCGCAATCCTGTTTACACCAATTACGCTGAAAGAGGAAGGGGTGAGCGCATCGGACGAAATGAAATCATTGATGTTCAGCGTCCTGTTGTGGTGGGTGGAGTGCTGATACACCCTGGCGATATGGTGGTTGCCGATATGGATGGTGTGGTGGTGGTGCCCCGCCGGGTAGCAGTAAGGGTAGGACAAATCGCCTATATGGAGCTGGTTGATGATATTGCCGGACGAAGGGAACTCTATCAGGAACTGAACCTCCCTATGGACAATACGGTTGAGACAAGAGAAGAACCATCCGTATTTTTCAAAAGATTAGCCCTACCTGCGGACCCTAATAACCCTTGATGTTTGGAGCAAACGAAATACAGCAAACCCCATTTTAATCAATTTCGAAAACGATCATGAGAGCATCTCAGGTAATGAAGCTCATTCAAATACTGTATTCGATAGAGGATTTAGCCAGAGAAAAAGGTAAATTTCCACTATTGTCCGGTAAAAATTTAATAAGGCAATTTTGATTGTTTAGATTCCTCAATTCACTTCGTTTCGTTCGGAATGACAAACTAATGAAAGCCTTGTCATTTCGACTGCAGGGAGAAATCTAAAATCTTTTAGCGGACACCAATGGTAAATATCATTATATATCCTGTTCTGAGCACCCTGAAAGTCAAAAGCACAAAACAAACCGTGTTTGTTGTTGGTTTGAAATATGGATGGTAACAAACAATATGTTCCATGCTAATTTTTGCTGTTCTTTTACTTTATCCTGAAAATAACCCATTATGACCACATCACCTCATCAAATCATCATTGCCGATTCGCAATACCTGGTAACAGCATCTCTTTCGCTGCTCGTAGAACAAACACCGGGTTATCTGCTCAAAGGCACAACAGAGCATGTTTATGGTCTGAAAGACCTCTTGAAGAAAAATCCGGAAACCCAACTACTGATCACCGACTTCTTTCTGGTTGATTTTAAAAATTTTGATGATTTGGCTAAGATCCTTGCCTCTTATCCCGAATTAAAAGTCCTCATCCTCACCCATTCGGTTAAACACACTGATGTTGGTGAATTCAAAAAAATCGGGATCAAAAATATTCTTTATAAAACGGCAGGGCGTGAAGAAATTCTGCAGGCCATGCAATATACCCTGAAAGGCAAAAAGTTCTATTCTGATGAGATCGTAGATATGCTGATCGAGGGCAATGCCTCACGCCAGGAGATGGTCACTCCCTCCCATCTTACGCCCACTGAGATCGAGATCACCAAATTAATTGCCAGTGGGATGACCACCAGAAAAATAGCAGATCAGAAGCATAAAAGTTTCCACACCATCATGGCGCACCGCAAGAATATATTCCGCAAACTCAATATCAACAGCACTTCAGAACTGGTCATGTATGCCATTAAAGCGGGACTGATCGACAATATCGAATATTATATCTGAAAAATACCGCAAACAGGGTATAAAAACACCATAAATGGGTTATTGTGCATTGTCTTTTTTGGTGGCAACTTTGCCAGGAATTTAAAAAAGATATCCATGATGTACAAAAATACCTTTTGCCCCATTTCCGATAAAAGAGTAAACTCCGCTGTGGTGCGCACAAATGCTTTGATCAATGTAATTTTGCTGTTGGTTTTCCTTATCACACAAAATATGTATATAGCTTTTTTCCTGCTGGCTGATTTTCTGGTCAGGGTAATGAATTTCCCCAAATTCAGTGTCACGGGCATTGCCGCCCGCAGGATGGTGACAGCGCTGGGCATAAGAGGAAAAACTGAAAACGCTGGTCCAAAAATTTTTGCCGCACGCATAGGGCTGATTTTCACCCTTCTCATTTCAGGTTCTTTGCTTCTGGGGTATCCCCTCTTCTCGCTTGGTGCAGCAGCAGTGCTTACCTTTTTCTCCTTTCTCGAAGGTGCATTCGGAATCTGCGTTGCCTGTATGATCTATCCTCACTTCCAAAGAATCATTTACAAAAACAACAAATATCAGGCTGTTGAATCTCTTTAGAAAATAACTTTCTTTCCATCAGAATGAATGGTTTAGCCCCAGGCGATCGGTGGGGCAGTATCACCGGAATGTCCAAAAACCCCAACCAGTCGCTTGCATCTGCCCTATCATCTCTACCCGAATACACCCCAAAGCGCAATGATGTGCATAGATGATAACCTGGGGGGCTTATTGAATGGCGGGGCGGCGCGTGCAATTATGTTGCTTTATACTGGCAAACGTCTTCCGCTGCCACAAAACAATCAAACGCCTCGCAAAGTGCATAGGCGCTGGTTGGATTTCGTTCAACCGGGAATATTCGCCGGGTTTTGCAAACCGCTCATATTCCTGTTAATTGGTGGCAGTATTTTATTCATCCGTATTCTTGTTTTCAGCAGATGATTTTTCGACAGTTTGGCTTATCCTTGAAAGAATCTGCCACATACCAACATCATTTTGTTTCCATATGTCAATCATATCAAAATGAGGTGGTAATTTGCCAACGCCCTCTTGTTCCCAATCCAATGTCATTGTAATTCTTGCCACAACTATTGAATCCATTTCCTCACAAATGTTTAATGATGTTACATCTGCAGAAAAAGCACTCATGCCCTTCATTCCAAGATACATCTCTTTACTAATTGGTGGGGCATCTCCATATGCTCTGATAAGCCGAAAATCTCGGTGCATTATAGAGGCTACTGTGTTCATTTCATTTGCTACAAGAGCCTCAGCCCATGCCTTTTCCTGTGCTAAAATCTCGTCATAAGATTCGCTCGTTTGTACTACTAAATTCGATTTATTCTCAATGTTGACTTCTGGCGTGGTTTCCTTTTGATCGCTTTTACAAGCTTGAACTAGAAAGCACATAACTACAATGAATAAAAGTCCTAGTTCTCTAGGACTTGTTGATATGATATTTTTAAAGTGGTTCATAATTATTTATTTTTGGTTAGTTTTTATTGCCGCCAACGTTCCGCCATAGCAACATGTGCCGACGATAGGAGGCATTGTTGCTGAAGGCTTGTTGTAGCGCGTTTTATTCTATGTTATCAGGTCTTTCAATGTGTAATTATTAAATTTTCTGTTTTTTGTTCTTCTGATTTTTTTCAGTTCATTTTTTGCATGAATTTCAATCCAAAGCATTGGGTCATTATTGAAAATTTTTCCCAAAATAATCGCTAATTCATAATTAATTGGTCGTTCTCCTTTAATTAACTTGCTTAAATTTGAAGGATTTACGTCGATATAACGAGCAAATTTCTTTTGAGGTATCTCCAGTGTTTTCAGATATTCTTTTAAAAATTCTCCAGGTTGTTTGAGTTCAGTATCTTCCGATTCCAAATAATCTTGCATTTGAAATTTGATAGCCAATAATTCAATTTCCTTTTTTTGTTTTTCCGACTGAAGTTTGGCCTTATTCAACATTATGGCCTGGAAATCTTTGAATTCATCTGTTCCAATGTCCATCTGATTGGTCAACATTCCGTTGGTTGATTCGGTATTTTTATTTCTTTTCATTGCTATTTTATTTTCGTTCAAGGTATTCTTGAATTAGTTTCAGCCCGTTTTCACTATCAATGTACATCCTTTGTCCAAGTCCTACTTTTGCTCCATATTTTTTAACATACCACTGAATTAAACTTGTCTTCGACATGAAGGTTAAAAATCCTTTGTAATCTCCCTTTAATTTGAAGCTTTCTTTGCAAGCAAAAGCAATCAAACAACCAGCTACATAATCATATTTTTTATTTTTTCGTCCGATATTATATGGCGCTATTTCTAAGTTATTCATAATGAGCATTTCATTTTCAATTTTCAGTTGTAAAGCACCTTCAACCCTTGAGCTTAGTCCAATTGTTTTTAAAACGAACGTTCTGGTGTTTTTATCCTTGCTTAACTGTCTCCAATTAAAATTCCATCCTTCTTTCTTTAATGGTATTTCATTTTGTTCAGGGACAACAATTTCAGCCTTCACTAATTTGTCGTTTATTACATCTAATATGTACACCATTCATTTATTTTTCTCTTGGCAAAGATAATGATAATTGTCCTATTTGTATAATTTATAATCCATAAATTGTCTATTTTTGACATGGGTTTTAATGCGCTATAACATCCCAGCTATATGCAGCGGGTTGGGTTTTCAAGGCACTTTCCTATCAACCGAAAGTAAAGATAAGAAAAAGAACCGAACTTTAAAACACCATCAAACCGAACCTGCTGTATGATAGCGTGTTATTTGCTGGCGGTTTCTATGATTACAAATTCTCTAAAATTATTTCTTGTAATTAGTGCTTGCAAGAAAACGCCAATTGCTGCGTTGGGCTCGCCTTCAAA
>CAYMLS010000378.1:0-4732 GCA_964390665.1 uncultured Bacteroidales bacterium
TCAGGCAATTAAATTCGTGTAAATTTGTGTAAATTTGTGGACAAATACTTTTTTTTACTGGACTCATGAATTGAAAATTTAAACAAGGTCAAATATTTTTAAAACTAAAAGTTACAACGCTCATTGCTCAAATCTGTTTTTTACAAACCCTGTTCAGCAAAAAATTTTTATCATACAAAGATATAAAACATTCCCGTGTCTGTTTGTTCGGATAATCAGCGGAATTTCAGAAAATGATTGCTTTTGACTAAAACTACCTGTTAACAGATTGTTGATCCCGGGAAACACGGAAAATAATAATAAGGCAAAAAGATGATGATCTTCACTTGAAAACAGGAAATATATATGTTTTTTTTCGTTTACTTTGTAGCGGGAGTGATCCCTTAAAAAGTTAATGTCTGAGAAATGCATATTTCCCTGTTTTATCATTTGATGCGATATAGTTCCATCCTGGCGATCTACATGTTCTCTTTTTCCGCAAAAGGGCAAACTAACGATTGTTTGGAAAATGCTGCATCCTTCGCCAATCAGGTAGCAGAATATTTGGAAAACGATGACGAAGAAGCTTTGACCGGTATTTTGTTTTTATGGGAACAGCAATGCGGACTTACAGAACCCATTTACAGGGTGCGAACACTTCAGCAGATAAGAAAAGGATCATGGAATCTTGATAACGGACAGGAACTGCTTGAACAGTCCCTGAATTTTAAGATAAGGAACGATCTGATCCAAAAGGAAGACATGCAAAACCTGAGTGATTATTTCGACTTTTATCCGGAGGTATTCGGCTTCGTGCCCCTCACCTCAGAACTGGATACACAAACCAGTCGTTTGGCACGCCATCTTCTGAACCAAAACCGCCACGACAGCATTGTAAACCTGGTTTTAAATCTTTATGCCGGAAATACCGATCACTTTTTCGAAAAACTGAAAAACGGATTTGCTTCCCGATCTTCGTTGGGTCGCGCATACCAGGAAAGGGTTGATGATTTGTTGAAAAAACCCGAATGGGTTGTTGGCATACATGCAGGCACATGGATTCCTTTTGGAGAATTAGCATCTGTTGGTGCGCATCCCACCCTTGGCTTTCAACTGGGAGGAAAAAAAGGGAAAATAGCCCTGCAGTCTTCTTTTGAATTCAGGTTTGGAAAAACACCTCGTGAGGTTTTTATCGTTGTAAAAGATACCCTTACCGCCACCCGCAATTATCAGGGTGGTTCTCTTGGTTTAGATCTTTCATATGACTTTTTTAAAAAGCATAACCACCACATGACCTTTTTTGCCGGCGTTGGCTTAGATGTGTTAGACCTGGTAGAAAACAGCCTTCAGGAACCCGAAAGAATCACTTTTTTATCACCCGAACTTCGCATGGGATTGCAATACAACATTTCTTTTGCCAACAGAAGTTATTTGAGTTTATCGGCAGGGGTTTCATGGCTCAACCATCAGGCACAGCTTGCTGAAAGTACTCAGTTAACAGGAAATGCTGCCAATTTAAAATTGATTTTCGGATTCCGTAATAATCCTTCCAAAACAGAAAACCTATACAGAATGGGAATCAGAAATTGGTGAAAGGATTGTTTGCCTGTTCCCTGATTTGGGCGTCAGACACTGTTTATCAGGTATTCTTTCCAAACAAAAGAAACATCAATATGTGGTTTTGATGCTGCAAAGCAAAGGTTGCATCTAAACGAAAAACAGTTGATGCTGAACTTATCCAAAACATTGTTAAACGAGTCAGTACCTTTTTTGCTGAAATAAACTATTAATCCGTATTTAATTTGATTAAACAAGTTCTCGTTTTTTCAACGAGGGAGTTATCCTGGAGGCTGACTACATGTTTTACCATGCCGCGAATGACAATCATCCGCGTGGGTGTCAAAATGTTTGTCATGGCTCGGTTCAGATTTGGATTCCTATCACCATTACAGGATTGTTGATGGCATGCTGATGAGCATCAAATTCCTTCAATCCTTCCTCCAGTAAAGACTTCTGTCGTGCAAAATTAACAATCTGATTTTCATCGATCAACCTTACAATTTCCTTGTGAAGTAAACAATTTTGTTGGTTTTGGTTCTCATTAATATCACAGGCCAGGATCATGAAAAGACGGTCTTTGGATTTTAAGGTAAGTTCGGTGGTTTCAAACTGAACTGCGTTGTCCCTGGTGTTCTGATCGCGATGTTGATCCAGATTGATGGTTTGTAATTCATGGTATTCTGTTTTTTGGTTCTGGTCAAAAGCAGTTTTGGACGGACGGGAAATGGCAAGATTTAAAGCGACACAATTTGTTGTAAAGGCAATTTTATCGCTCCCTCGTTCTATCTTCAGGATCATGGCATTCCATTTTTCAGGATTCGGGAGGTCTTGGTGCTGATTCGGTTTCAGCAGACTACTCCTGATTTCGGATAAGATATTTTCCGATGGAGGAAAATGATCCATCCCGAAATATGTTTTTAATTGCTGCAGCACCATTGCATTGATTATTTGCCCTGTAATACCTGTACATCCGTGTTGCACCAAACAAAGATAAATATCATCATCTTTGCTTTTGGTATAGATCAAAGTATTGTTATCAGTGTTTTCTTTCCATTCAAACCAGAATCCATTGTTTTTAAAAAGGGAACTGAAATCATCTCTGGTTGACTCCAAATACTTTTGCATATTGTTCAGCAGCACCATGCCCGATTCCAGGTTTTGCTCCAAGGCAGATAGGGTCTTCTCCAACTCCTGTACTTTTGTATTCTGAAGTTCTATTTGCTTTGCCTGCCCCGATATCTTGTACTGCAGATCATTGATCACCCCCTCCTGCCGGAATAATTCCCGTCGGTTTTTTCTTTTCACCCTGGAAAAATAAAAGAAAATTAGACCCAACACGATCACCAGGGCAAAGATCACAGAAAAAAACCTCAGAATCAAATTCTTACGGTGAATCTCGGTCTGTTTTTGGTCAATCTGGAGTTCCTGTATCTCTATTTGTTTTTCTTTGTTCTCTGTATCAAAAGCAACTCTCATTTCTGAAACTGCAGCAAGTCTTTCCTGATCCATGAGGGAATCGTTCAAAACCTTGAAATTTTTATAGAAAATGAGCGCCCTGGACATGTTCCCGGTTCCTTCATGAATATCCGCTAAAAGTTTATAATTCCATATTTGCCCTTCCAGATGATCAATATCATGAGAAATATCGAGACTCTGAAAGGCATACTCCATGGCTTTTTCGTGCTCTCCGGCACTAAATCTTAATCTGGCAATATTGCGCAGAATATACATTTCAGATTGTCTGTCTTTTTTTTCCCTGGCAATTTCAAGGGCTTTGAGATAATAACTCTCTGCTTTTTCAGGATCACCCATTTCCTGCGCCACCATGCCCAAATTTCCCAGGGCAGAAGCAACCATATTGTTGTCACCCAATTTAGAAGCAGTTTCCATTGAATGGATATATTCCTTTTCTGCCCGTTCATAATCTTCCATTGCATAGTACAAAGAGCCCAAACTCAAATAAGCATTCGACAGATTGATCAGTTCATCATTCTTCATGTAAAAATCAATACAATCTAAATAATTCTTTTCTGCTTCCTCAAAATTCCCCAAATCAAGATTAATGTTTCCCATTGTAAACAGGGAATTTATTCTTAAATTCTCATAGTTCAAACTGTCTGCCAGTTTGTACGAACGTTGCAGATAATCCATGCTGGAAGAAAGATCGCCCAATAAGTAATACATCGATCCTATACCCTGATTTGCCCTGGCATTTAATTCTGTATCATTCAATTGCCGGCTATAATGCTCAGCTTGTTTATAATAATCGAGAGAAGAATGATAATCAGACATCATGTATTTCAAATGTGCCTGATGCAGATACATTCCATCTATTAAACTATCATCGTCGTTTTTCTTCATCCAGTCGGTCAAAAAAGCATACTTATCATAAGCTTCCTGATAATTCCCCCAATGATGGTATAATACAGCAATTTTTCTTATAGATATTACATATGTCTCTCCAAACAATTCTTCATTTTTATTGAAGCCCGGTTTTCGCAACTCTGTGGAGGAAAGCTCAACGGATTGCTCATAAAAGTGCAATGCATCATCCAGATCCCTTTCCTTAAAATAATCTCCCATTTTATTCAATTCCAATATTTTCTGGTAAATAGGATTATCTTCCAGGTTAATTGACTTTTGCTGGTCAGAGTCTTTTTCAGATGCTTCCTGCCCCTGGGCATCGTGCATCAAAAACAGGGCATAAAGGCAAAGCAGAACCGAAACAGGGTGTTTTATGAACATGCGATTTAAGTTTATTGTTTCTAACTATGCAAATATATTTAATATTTCTTGATTTTTTAGGAAAATTATTTTTGAATTTATCTGAACACTGTTGCGTCCACACAAACCTCCTTAGAAAGAAAACCATAAGTCTTTGCCATTTTCAACCCTGAGGAGTAAACCAAATTGCAACGGTGCAAAACCTCAAAGTACTTAACAAACAACAATTATTTCATGCACCAGCTTACTTTTATCGTTTATAGTATCCAAAATTTTGATGAATTTCACTACTTTAGCATCTGTTTAAGCGATCATGTGTATGCTTCGGTCAGGGATCATAACTTGCAGACCAGCTCAAGATCTTTCATCCAAACATTATAATGATTAGCATGATACCTGTTGCTGAAGAAACCAAAACGGCTTTCGTATTCGCTTTTCATAAAAGAGTGCAGTCCGAAAACTCGTTTTC
>CAYMLS010000379.1:0-4731 GCA_964390665.1 uncultured Bacteroidales bacterium
GCATAGGCGGGACAGGCTATCTGACCTATTTAATCAAATTATAAACAGATGAAAAATCTTTATAAGAAAGTACTTTTTGCGCTCATTCTTACCGCTTTTTGCCGATGTGATTCGGGAGAAGAGTTTATTTTTGATGCTGATGTGCTGGTTTCAACCCCCTGGGGGATTCCTCAAGTGATTGAACCCGGCGCAGGAAATATCGATCTGGATGCTCCTACCATCTTTTATGAAGAAGGATATGTGGAAATTGGTCCGTCCAAAACCGATTTCTGGAGTTTGAGAGGCGACCGGACCATCTTTCTGGAACAGGCACAGGAAACCTGGTTCATTATTGATTTATCAGAAGAAAGACTGTATGTGGAGAAAAATGCATACCCCGACGGTACTTTCCTGGTAAAATGTGTTTACTATCCTTTTGAACCCTGAAAAACCATCAAAAGATAACTTCTTAGCATTTAAACCATTTTTTTTACTGAACTTTGAATACAATATTTTATTATAATCTTAGGTACTGTCAGCAAGAAAACTTACGATTTTATTTTTGCTTGATAAAGAAAGCGTCACGTGCATGGCGAGCCCAACCAAGCAATTGGCGTTTTCTTGCAAAGAACAGGTAGTGAAAGTGTAGTATCCAAAACATTAATCATAGAAAAAGATAAATTTCATTTTATGGAATCAGGCAGGAAATTTGGAACTTTTGGTGGTGTTTTTACCCCATCTTTATTAACCATTTTGGGTGTGATCATGTATCTGCGCCTTGGATGGGTTGTGGGTCAGGCCGGTTTGTACTATACTGTGGGCATTATTTTGGTGGCGCATATTATATCGATCACTACGGGTTTAAGTTTGTCTTCCATTGCTACCGATAAAAAAATCAAATCAGGTGGTATTTATTACATGCTTTCCCGAAGTTTGGGATTACCCATGGGTGGTGCCATTGGAGCAACCATATTTTTGGCTACCGCATTAAGTATCTCCCTTTATATTGTGGGTTTTGCAGAAAGCTTCCTGGCTGTTGATGTTGTAAGAGAGTTTGTGAACCTTGATCAAAACATCAACAGCTACCGTATCATAGGAACCATTACACTGATCACCATTACCATTGTAGCATTTATCAGTACTTCTCTGGCCATCAATATACAGTATTTTGTTCTGGCAGCCATCGCCCTTTCCCTGATTTCGATTTTTGGAGGTCTGCTTACCAATACTCCTGGTGATGCCATAGGGATATCTCTTGATTTACATTCGGATGCCCCGCCACTTGATGTCATTTTTGCCGTGTTTTTTCCCGCTGTTACAGGTTTTACGGTTGGTGTTGCCATGTCGGGCGATCTCCGGAATCCTAAAAAATCCATCCCCCGCGGTACATTGTTATCTATTTTTACGGGTTTATTGGTTTACCTTGGATTGACTGTTAGCATGGCTTTTTTTGTCGATCGCAACCTGCTCATCAATGATTCCGGGTTTTTACTGAAAGTGGCGCTGTATTCTCCTCTGGTGGTGGCAGGTATCTGGGGGGCTACTTTGTCAAGCGCACTCGGCGGCATTTTGGGAGGTCCGCGTATCATTCAGGCTTTGGCCAAAGATAAACTGGCACCTTCCTGGATCAAAAAAGGATACGGAGTGAACAACGAACCACGGAATGCGGTCATACTTACTTTTATGATTGCCCAGGCAGGGATCTTACTTGGTGATTTAAACACCATTGCCAGCGTGGTGTCTATGTTTTTTATCGCTGCTTATGGCTTTATCAATCTCGCTTTTGCCCTCGAAAGTTGGGCAAGCAGCGATTTTCGCCCTTCCTTCAGGGTGCCTGCATGGGTAGGATGGACCGGGTTTGCTTTCAGCTTTCTGGTGATGATGCAAATAGATTTTATTTCGATGATCATTGCATTTGTACTGATCTGGGCAACCTGGTTTATCATGAAAAAAAATGAACAGAAACTCGACCTTGGCGACGTTTGGCAAAGCGTGTGGAGCAGTGTGGTAAGGCACTCTCTGCACAACATGAACAGCAAAGGAATTGAAGAACGAAACTGGCGCCCCAATATCATCCTTTTCACCGGTAACCCCCAAACCCGCCCTTATTTGTTTGAACTGGGAACAAATTTAATTGGAAAACATGGGTTTCTTACTTCGGTAAATATTAAACTGATCAGTAAAGATCAGAAAATCCCCTCGCGCAATGAGCAGATCGTAAAAACAGTAGAAAGTGAGAAACATAAAGGGGTTTTCTCAAGAGAGTATTACTATCATGATTTTTATGATGGCATAAAAAATATTGCAGAAACTTATGGTTTTGCAGGTGTTGAACCCAACACCGTATTGCTGGGGTGGGCAAGGGAAAGCACCGACCCGGTCAGGTTTGTCAAACTTATCAGGCATATGATCAATCTCGATCTGAACCTGCTTTTTCTTGACTTCGATCACCAGAAAGGCTTCGGAAAACGAAAAACAATTGATATTTGGTGGAGAGGAGCAGGTAATAACGGAAACCTGGCCATTAACCTGGTGAAATTCCTTTGGATAGCTGAAAACTGGCGCGAAAGCAAAACCAGACTGCTTATCGAAAATCCGGTGAACGATGAAAGAGACAATATCTTTACTTTTGCCTCCGAAGTGCTGAATAACCTTAGAGTAAACGCAGAGATCATTATCATCAACAATGAACTGGAGAGAAAATCTTTTTATGATATTGTAAGGGTGGAGTCTTTGCATTCGGATATCATTTTTATTGGTATGCCTGATGTCAGTGAAGGCAATGAATTTGAATTTGTGCAACAGACCAATGATTTGTGCAAAGATATTGGTACCGTAATTCTTGTGAAAGCCTCCACGCAGTTTAAAAAATTAAATATTGGCATCAAAAGTTCTCAGGTTCGTCCTTCTTTAACACCTATACCTGCCAATTACTCCAAAGAATCAGGTTTTACTGAAGTTGGTTCCCCTGCCGAAAGTCTGGTGTGGAATACACATCCTTATTTTCAGGATACCCTTAAAAACATCTGGAAAAGGGTGGGTGTGATGTATTTTGAATGGCATAAAAAAGGATTTCAGAAAGCATTTCTGCAATACCAGGAAATCATCAACAGTGCCGGAGAGAGGGTAAGGAAAAGTTTTCAGGTGATTGACGATAAATATGTTCATGTGCCCGATGATCCTGCTGGTTCACTTGCGGGAAGTGGACAAACCGTTTTTTACAAGCTTTCCAACAATAGTTTTATCCGGTATGAGCAAATTCTGCAACAATTTCCCTCTGCACTGCTGGAAGAGCAAAGGATGTTTATCATGCTCTCCTTTGAGCAGTTTCATCATCAATTTTTGAATTACCTGCATACGTTACCTACCAATGTTACCTATACACTTACGCCCGAACAACTGCAAATTTCAAAGCAGGACTCCCTGTATACAAAGCTTTTTAAATGGAGTAAAAAAACATTTTCGGGTAAAACCCCTGTGCAGCGTATCAACCTGCAGAAAATCGCCCTGAAGTATTTTCCGGTTGTTTTTCATGATTTTGTAACCAAACTGTGGGAGCAATTCGGATTGCTTACGTTTCAATATCTGCAGGAACAACAAAAAGCTTTCGGTTTATTCAGAAAAAGTCTGTCTCAATTAGAAATTCAGGCACGTAAAGGACCCTTGAACAGTGATCTGGTAGAAACCGAAGAAGAAAAAATTTCCGATATTTTTTATAATCTATCGGTGTCGGTTTCGCAATCCGATGCAACACTTTTTGCGATCGTCGAAAAATCTTTTAAAGATGCTTTTCAGGAGTTTTCGCAAATTCTTTTGCACCCCGATCCTTTATCTGTTGCACGAAAATCAGGTGTGCGAAAGTCAGGATATATAGATCAATATAATGCTCTTTCTGAGAAATGGATTCAAAATCAACAAATGATCATCAACAGGAATATTCTTGAGATAACGCTTTCTTCGGTGGATTTTAAGGTTTCCCATGTTTTGTATGATGCTAAAAATCAAATCAACCAGGTTATTCATTCAGAAAACAACTACTCCCTGAGCGTATTACCGCAAAAGATCATAGAGTTTTGTGACTTTACCATGGCACAACTTAAAAAAGGGGGGAAATTGCCGGAACCTTCTTTTCAGACCGGAAATAATAAATTTTTAAACCGTCGCCTGAAAGATACTGAAGAATATGTGCAGGAGAGAATAAGTGCTGTCATCAGTAAAGTCCCCAGTTCGGTTGAGCTTATCAGGGAACAATCGCTTCGCGATTTTTATGCCAGACAATATCTATCTGTCGATAGCCATAAGATTGAAGTCTCCCGGTTGTTGCATTTTATCATTCAGAATGATTTGATCGCACCTGTAAACTTTCAGATTGAAAACTATACACGTGAACTGTTAAAACTAAACCTTGATTCTCAGGAAATTGCCGGTTTGATCAAAATCACCCTCATGGGCGATAAGGAAGAACCTCTGGATATGGAATTCAGTGAGTTCCTCCAAAACCAAAAACAAAGAATCACTGAAATATCCGATAAGTATCATTCTTTAACCCGCAATTTCTTTGACAAGATTGAAAATGCGCTTAATCAGTCGTCCAGACAACTGGAAATCCAACTTTTTCTCAAAACGGCCGAAAACCTCAGGTTGTATGTAAAAGAACGTGAACAACAAAAAGAAAAATCCATCGGCATAGAACAAGGTTGGGAGCGTTTCAAAGAGCATTTCAACAATAACCTTGTTAAAATCTGGTATGAT
>CAYMLS010000380.1:0-453 GCA_964390665.1 uncultured Bacteroidales bacterium
TTTTCCGACGAGAGAGCTCGCTAAAAATCTGACTACATGCTTTACATGCCGCGAAATCTAATCATGCGCGTGTATGTCAAAATTTTTGTCATGGCCCGGTTCATCAAAAGGGCGATAAGTAGTATATTTGTTGCACTTTGTTAATGCTGTTTTCAGAAAGGATACCCATGAACAACCGTCAACTTTTTTATGAATACCTCGGACAGACCTCAACCATGCCATTGTCTCTTGAAATTGAGAGGGCAGAGGGTTTGTTTATGTATGCTTCCGATGGTAAAAAATACCTGGATCTGATTTCGGGTATCTCTGTAAGCAGCATAGGGCATTGCCATCCGGCAATCGTTGATGCCATCCGGCAACAATCAGAAAAATATCTTCACCTGATGGTCTATGGTGAGTTTGTTCAGAGTCCACAGGTTCATCTTGCCCGCTTACTGACGGATCATCTTCCGG
>CAYMLS010000380.1:463-4717 GCA_964390665.1 uncultured Bacteroidales bacterium
CTTCAAAACGTTTATCTGGTCAATTCAGGCAGTGAAGCAATAGAAGGTGCGCTGAAACTGGCGAAAAGATTTACCGGAAGACATGAGATCATCGCATTCAAAAATGCTTATCATGGAAGCACCCATGGGAGTTTGAGTGTAACGGGCAACGAACCTCTGAAAAATGCTTTTCGTCCGCTATTGCCCGGTGTAAAATTTATTGAATTGAATCATCAGGAGCAATTGCAGGAAATATCTGAAAAGACCGCCTGTGTATTGTTGGAAACCATTCAGGGAGAAGCAGGTGCCTTGATGCCCGGTGTGCATTTTATGAAAGAATTGCGCAAGCAATGTGATCAGCAAGGCACTTTGCTCATTCTGGATGAAATACAGGCAGGTTCTGGAAGATCTGGTACTTTATGGGCTTTTGAGCAAATGGGTATCGTACCTGATATTGTTACCCTTGCCAAAGGCATGGGAGGAGGTATGCCTGTGGGTGCTTTTATCTCTTCCAAAGAAATCATGCAGGTACTGACCCACGAACCGGTTTTAGGACATATAACCACATTTGGAGGCAATGCTGTGTGTGCCGCAGCCGCCTTGGCCAATATGAAAGTGATCACAGAAAACAAACTTTGGGAAAATGCCGCAAAAATGGAAAAAGTTTTCAGAGGAAATCTAAACCACCCGGCCATCAAAAGTATCAGAGGCAGAGGTTTATTGCTGGCACTGGAGTTTGACAGCTTTGAGCATAATAAATTATTGATCGATAAACTGATCGACAAAGGTGTGCTGACCGACTGGTTTTTATTTGCGCCTCATTGCATGCGAATTGCTCCACCACTGATTATTACTGAGAAAGAAGCAAAAGAAGCATGCTCTGTTATTACCGAAACACTGATCGAAGTATTCGGGCATTAAAAGACATCATTTTTATTGGGATTGTCTTCAGCCAATTCCTCAACAGGTTTGTTTAAAGAAGGAAAGTCACTATCTTTATCTTAGAAAAATTCGAAAAAATGGATGAAGAATTAAAAGCACAATTAGAAAAAGATTTCTCCCGTAATTTGCCTATCCTGGGTTTTTTCAGCGATTATGGGCTGGAAAAAATATTCAGGAATAACGATTCGTTTATTTTACAGGGAAAAAGCGATTATACATGGGCATATCTTTCAGTTACCAAACCGGATGACCTGAGGGTTTTGCTGGAAAAGTTTGATTTCAGTACACTCTATTTTGCCAATGTAGAGGATTGGATGCTACCCCAGTTAAGTCAGAAGCACCGGATAGAGTGGAAACTGACTACCCAGCGGTTTTTTCTTTCTGCCGATACCGCCTTCGAAACACCCGAAAACAAATGTATTCCTTTAGATAAAAGTTTTGTAAATTATATTTACAGACATTCTCCTTACAAGGATTTTACCTCTGAAGATTACATCAGAGAACGTTTGGAAAGAGATGTTTCAGCAGGGATATGGTTAAACGAGGATCTGATTGGGTGGGGGTTAACACACGACGATGGTTCTCTGGGTTTTCTAAATGTATTAAGCGCTCACCGTGGAAAGGGCGTTGGAGAGGCTATTCTTCGCTGTTTGATACATGCCAAAAGGAAACAGCATAAACCTGTTTATGTAAATGTGGAACCGCATAATAAAGAATCTCTTTCTCTACTGAAAAAAATGGGATTTGAATTCGACAGGATCGTAAGTTGGGTGAAATTGATTTGATGTTGATGTTTAAGTAGTCTGATATTTACATGATTATATAACTTTCCATCTGAAGTTATCCCTGTTTAGGAATTGTTTTTTTCTGCCTCTTCAAGTTCATCGGATACATAACCTTCTCCTTTGGGCATCTTTGTTTTGTGCGATGCTTTGGAGATCATCTGAGAAGCGATAGGGGTGGTTAGTATAATAAAAACAACCACCATTACGGCTTCCAGCCAAACAATAAAACTCACATATCCGATCGATACTGCTACGAGCATTAACAACGCCCCCAATGAGGCAGCTTTGGTAATGGCATGCATTCGCATATAAACATCATCAAATTTGACCACACCTATGGCAGCAACAAGCATAAATAAAGATCCCATGATCAGAAAAAAAGCGATGAACCAGTCTGTCATTTTTTATATCTCCTCATTAAGTAATTAGCAAAAGCAATATTTCCCATAAAAACAAAAATAGCAATGGCTACTGCTACATTTAAAAACACTGTTTGCCCTGTGGCAATGATATAGGTGGTGATCATGCCTATGGCAACCGAGGCTACAAGATCCATTACCACAATACGGTCGGGCAGGGTAGGGCCGGTAAGCAGGCGGTACAATCCCAAAAACAAACTAAGGCTCAATACAAAAAAACTAAAATGCACGGCTACTTTCAGTACGTTGGATATTTCTAATTCCATAATGAAAACGATTAAAATACCTTGGTTTACTTATTATTTTATTTATTCAAAGATCAGATGGATTCTTCTCTCCAACTGATTTTTCATTTTCGAAATGAATTTTTCTCTGTCATACAAATACATGGCATGTACATAAATCTTCTTTTTATCGCTGCTCATGTCCATGGTCAAACTGCCAGGCGTCATGGATATCAGGTTGGCATAGGCGATGATTGCGGTTTCGTTGGTCAAACTCACAGGAACTTCAACAATGCCAGGTTGTGTAAGTTTTTTAGGTGTAATGATGTCGTAAGCCACATACAGGCTTGACATAACCAGTTCGGTAATGTAATAAACAACAAACCATAAGAACCTGAAAAACCGTACAAAAAATCCGAAAAATCGTTTCATGATTTTAAAATTTAAGGATTATAAATTATCTTTTAAGCACTGCATTGATGTAATATTCCGGATTCACCATTTGCTCTCCTGCCTGAAATCCTATTTCTATGGCCGGGTTGGCAAATAAGCCCAGCAACACAACACCTGCCGCAAGAATAGCAGAACCAATAATGGTAGAAGGATGTACTTTTGTGCTCTCATTCATTTCGGCAGGTTCTTTCTTCCAGTAAGCTTCATTCCATATCTTTACCATAGAAAACAGGGTGAACAAACCTGTAAGAATCGCCACAGCAGTAATAAAATACTCCTGTGCCTGGAATCCACCCATGATCAGGAAAAATTTCCCAAAAAAACCGGGTAGGGGAGGTATACCAGCCAAAGAGAGGGCAGGTATGAAAAATAAAAGAGCCAGGAAAGGTCTTTTCTTGTAAAATCCTCCCAAATGCTTGAGGTCATAACTCCCTGTTTTTTGATAGATCAGCCCTGCCGCCAAAAAGGTATTGGTTTTGGAAAGCATGTTGTGTACCATGAAATAAAGAGCACCTGCAACGCCTGCCACGGTAAAGATACCTAATCCCATGATCATATACCCGACCTGGCTGATAATATGAAATGAGAGGATCTTGCGTATATCGAACTGAGATGCTGCCATTAATACACCAATGAACATGGTCAGACCGGCCAATACAAGGATGAAAATTTTCCAGAACTGCTGATCAAAAACCACAAAAAGACTATAAAACCTGAAAATTGTATAAACACCCACCTTGGTGAGTGTTCCTGCGAAAAGTGCCGTAATGGCTATGGGGGGCGTATGATAGGAAGCGGGTAACCAGAAGAAAAAAGGAAACAGTGCTGCTTTCACACTAAAGGCAATAAAAAACAACATGAGTGCAGTATTGAGATAGGGCGCTTCTTCCCATCCCCGCATTTTAAAGGCCAGATCTGCCATATTCAATGTCCCTGTTTGTCCGTATAAAATTCCTATGGCGGCAACAAAAAAAATGGAAGCAACAAAATTGATCGTTACATATTTGATAGAACCTTTCAGCTGTTCAGCGCTACCTCCCAGTGCTATCAACACAAAAGAAGATATGAGCATCACTTCATACCACACGTAGAGGTTAAAAATATCACCCGTGATAAATGCTCCGTTCACCCCCATGATCAAACTGAAAAGCAAAGGATAAAAACCGGATGTTTGCGTATCCTTGTTGATAAATCCCGGGGAATAAATAACCACTACCAAAAGCACAAAAGAAGTGGTCAGCAGCAAAACAGCAGCAAACAGGTCTGCTACCAGCGTTATGCCAAAGGGGGCTATCCAGGAACCCATTTGCAGGGTAAGAATTCCATTTTCCTTTACATCCCAAAGAATAAAAAAACTGATGACCAACATGGCAAGGGCAGCAAAAATGCTGAAGGTTTGCTGAAAGATCAAACTACGTCGTGTAAAAATCAGCACGATCATGAACAACAGGG
>CAYMLS010000381.1:0-3555 GCA_964390665.1 uncultured Bacteroidales bacterium
TTTTTGAGAAATAACGACCTGAAGGCAAAAAGTGAAAGAAAGTGCAAACAAAAAAATCATCATTGAATGCACCCCGAAAATTCGTTTTCGGAAAATTGATATCATCGGGCTTCGGTTCGTGAAACATTATATTTTTAAATGTCTGAATACCAGTCATTAAGGTTTGTATCAATTCGTTTAATTGGTGGAGTGTAAAAATTTTAGGGTGGATTGATTACTCATCCTGAAGGAATTGCAACACGCTTTCAAGAAACACTTTAGGTTTTTCGGCATGCAGCCAGTGCGATGCACCTTCAATGGTTTTTATCTGAGCATTGGAAAACAACTGACGGATAAGGGGGATATGTTTTTCGGTAACATAATTGCTTTCCGAACCTCTCAGAAACAGGGAGGGTTTGTCGAAAGGCAATGGGTTATCAAGTGCTTTGAAAACTTCCGGGAGGTTTTCATTGATAACCGGGAGATTTGCTTTCCATCCCAGTGAGTTACGATCTTTCCAGTAAAGATTTTTTAAAAGAAACTGCCTTACTCCGATATCGGGTATTTTTTCGCTTAACGCTTCCTGTATTTCAGATCTTGATTTGTAGCGTTCAAGATCCACAGATAGCATGGCATCTATTATTTTATCGTGCTTGTGATTATAAGCACTGGGGCTCATGTCTGCCACCACAAGTTTCGATAGTTGATCCGGATAGTCAAAAGCAAATTGCATGGCGGTTTTTCCACCCATGCTATGTCCGAGCAAAAAAACCTGCGGTAGCTGGTGATTTTCAATAAATTCCATCAGGTCTTCCCCCATTGCTTCATAATTAAAAACTTCGTGGTGTCCTGAGCGTCCGTGATTTCGCTGGTCAAGCACATAAACAGCATACTTTTCTGACATCTTTTTGGCAAGAGTGATCCAATTATCAGACATGCCAAATAATCCATGCAGGATGATCAGCGGTTTTCCACTGCCAAACTGTTGATAATTGAGTTCCATGATTTATTGTAATTGTTGTAAATACATTTGAATGGTGTTTTCCAAACCAAAATAAAGCGCATCACAAACGAGCGCATGGCCGATGGAAACTTCGAGTAATCCCGGAATATTTGTATGAAAGTATTTTAAATTGTCCAGATTCAGGTCATGTCCGGCATTTAAGCCCAAGCCACATTGGTTGGCAACAATAGCCGCTTTTGTAAATGGGGCAACTGCTTTTTCTTTATCGGGATAAAAGTTTGATGCATAAGGTTCGGTATATAATTCCACCCTGTCTGTTTTGATATCCGAGGCTTTTAGTATAAAATTTTCTTCGGTACCAATAAAAATGGAGGTACGAATATCATGAGCGTGAAGTTCGGCAATTACGTCGGTAAGGAAATCAAAGTTTTTTACGGTATCCCATCCGGCATTCGAGGTGATGGCATCCGGGGGGTCGGGTACGAGGGTAACCTGAGTTGGGCGTACATTTTTGACCAGGGTTAAAAAATTTTCAGAGGGATATCCCTCGATATTAAATTCTGTTTTGATAAGGGGTTTCAGGTCAAAAACATCTTTTCTTCTGATGTGTCTTTCATCTGGCCGGGGATGAACCGTTATTCCCTGTGCGCCAAAATTCTCACAATCTCTGGCAACTTTTAGTAAATCAGGAATATTACCTCCCCTTGCATTGCGTATTGTTGCAATTTTGTTTATATTTACGCTTAATCGGGTCATGACATATATTTTTACAAAACTAAAAATATATAACGAATAATACCGAAATTTGATTGATGATAAGTCTTAGAATTCTTTTTTATTTTAATACCGTTGGATTATGGTAGTAAATGATATATTAAACGAAGATATTTTGCCACTTCAGCCCTCCGATACAGGAAACATTGCCCTTAGTTGGATGGAAGATTTGAAGGTATCTCATCTGCCGGTGGTTTCAAACGACAGCTATCTGGGTTTGATTTCTGATAAGCAGATCTATCTGATGGATCAGCCTGATGAACCCCTGGCATCTGCACATCACGCCTTTGTGCGTCCTTATATTTTTTCCAGCCAGCATATTTATGATATATTCCGGATACTTTCTTCTGTAAATATATCGCTTGTGCCGGTTTTGGATGATAAAGAAACATACAAGGGAAGTGTGATCGTGTCGGAGTTGCCGGAAAAATTATCTCAACTTTGTTCTTTATCCCAACCTGGTTCTATAATAGTTTTAGAAATGAACCTGGTGGATTATTCATTGCATGAAATTGCACGAATCGTAGAGTCTAACGATGCCAAAATCTTACATTCGGGCGTAAGAACCTATAATGAAGGAAACAATCTGATTGAAGTTACATTGAAAATTAATAAAATTGATGTTTCTTCTGTTGTTCAAACTTTTCAAAGATATGAATATGATGTTGTCGCTTCCTTCTCAGAAGAAAACAATTACGAGGATCTTTTAAAGGAAAGATTCGACAGTTTAATGAGTTATTTAAAGGTTTAAAACATCGTGCGATTTTGTTCCTGTCGTTTTTAAATCTGCATAGTTTGCACAGAAACCTATCAAAGTTTATTACAGGTTTCAGGATCAGCGTCTGGGTTACCGGTTTTTTTTTCATTTATACAAGCTTTGCAGGTTTATTTGTTTTCCCTGCCTGTCCCCAGTCTGTTTCCTCCTTTTCCAATGCAACAATCAGGGATGATCCATTCCCGAATGATACCCTGTTGGTCATTGAGGCAATACATCTTGCAGGAAACAATGTGACCCACGATTACATTATAAAACGTGAAATCGAATTTGCCGGGAATGATACCCTGTCAACAAAGCATTTGAGTAGATTGCTTCGGGAAAGTGTCAGGAATTTACAAAATACCTCCTTATTCAACTTTGTAGATTATAAGGTATTACCGGGTTCTTCCTCCCATTCACGTATCATTGAATTTGTATTTATTGAACGTTGGTATTTATGGCCTTCGCCAATTTTTAGCCTTACATCTGTCAATTTGAATCAGTGGGTGCAAAACCCGGCCCTTCATCACACCAATTATGGTTTACTGGTGGTAAAAAATAATTTCAGGGGAAGAATGGAAAGGCTGAGTTTTTTGTTGCAAGGGGGGTATAGCAGGAGTTTTGAGTTTTCCTATTTTGTTCCATACATCAATCAGTCGCGAACAGCAGGTTTGAATATTTTACTGGGATACCGGCAACAAAACCGCACTCATTATCTTACACAAAATAACCAAAGACTCTTTTTCGATCCCCGGAATGGTGCTGCCCTCAGCAATTATTTCGGATCTGTAGGAGTTACGTTGCGCAGAAAAATACATGTTTCCCAGGAGTTGTTCTTCAGGTACGATCAATATCATTTTCATGATTCTCTTGCTGTTTTGAATCCCCGGTTTTTGTCTCAACCACAAAGTGACTCACCTGCTTTTTTCTCCATTCAGTATAAAATTAAAAACGACCATCGCGATGAGAAGTTCTATCCGTTGGAAGGATATTACCTTGACTTTCGGATGGGGCGCTATGGATTGGGTGTATTTTCGGAAGACAATGTCGATCTGACTACCTTTGAAACTTCTCTCAGAAA
>CAYMLS010000381.1:3565-4710 GCA_964390665.1 uncultured Bacteroidales bacterium
AAAATTCTGGAATATCCATCCTCGTTGGTATTTCGCTTCAGGGTTGAATGCCAAAATATCTGCCGGGAAGCATCAACCGTATTACTTGCAACAGGGGTTAGGTTTTTTGGGCGATATTGTCAGAGGATATGAAAACATGGTTATTGACGGACAGCATTTCTGGGTTGCCAAAACCAATTTGAAATATGCATTGATCCCTTACCGTGTTTACCAGATGCCATTTTTAAACAATCAGAAATTTTCGCTTATCCATTATCGTATTTTTATGAATCTGTTTGTGGATGCCGGCTTTGTTTATGATGAGTTATTTCAGTCCGGCAATCCGTATTCCAATACCATGCTCGGAGGAACAGGAATAGGGATTGATTTTGTAACCTATTACGACAAAGTTTTCAGGACAGAATTTTCTGTTTCACGTCATGGAAACATCGGTGTCTTTTTTCATTTTATTGCTCCCATATAGCGGATGCAGAAAACCGCCAATCGTGTTGG
This sequence comes from uncultured Bacteroidales bacterium, assembly GCA_964390665.1. GTDB lineage: Bacteria > Bacteroidota > Bacteroidia > Bacteroidales > UBA7960 > SKVR01. The sequence goes on from CAYMLS010000381.1 coordinate 4,058, forward strand.
ACCGGACTTGCCCTCAAAACAGTCAATGGCGTTTTTGTGCAGCCTTCTTCCTTTGTGTTTAACTCTGGTCGTCCATTTCTAAGATTGTGTTGGTTTTTTTTCAGAACATGAAGATAAAAATCATTTAGTTTAGGAAGGATGAGTTCACTCTAAAAAGTATATTGTCCACAAATTACACGAACCGTAAGCTCGGCGAATCCCATTGACACTAACTATAATGCCTGATATTCAGATAAATAAAAACATCGTCATTGGACGAATTTCTCTGGAAACGAGCTTTCGGAGTGCACTCAATGATCACTAAAAGTAAGATTTTGAAGATGAACAAATGGATTTTTCCACGGGTACTTATTCCTGCCATATGTGTTTTGTAATAAAATATTTGACCGAATCGACAGGTTTTTTTGAATGAAACCTCAAAGTGTGATACATTTTTTGTTATTTTGCGTGAAAATTATACGCAAGTACCTTTCAGTTTTTTCCTTTTGATGAATTGAGCATGACAAAAATTTTGACACACACGCCCATGATTATAATTCTCAGGATGGTAAAGCATGCAGTCAGTCTGCTGGCGAGCTCTCTCGTCGGAAAAAACGAGAACCTATTTAGTCTTTGCAAGAAAACGCCAAATACTGCGTTATTCTCGTTTTTGA
>CAYMLS010000382.1:0-4703 GCA_964390665.1 uncultured Bacteroidales bacterium
TTAAATGCATTTTTGGGTGAATAAAGCATGAAAGAGTAAGTATTCCCTGCAGATATTGTAAAATCAGTAATATCTATATAATCATAAACATCTGAATTTGCCGCCAAAGAAACATCTTCATAATGTGTCCACGCTCCCGCGTTTGCTTCAAATCCTGCATAGTCGCCGGTTTTATAATAAACCTGAAGATTATCTGCTTGTGAACTATTTCTGCGGAAAGGAAATCCATCAATGACCAAATCGGAGTCGGCCGATGCACTTACAGAAAAGAAGACACCTGTGGCACCATAATTACTGGAAGTGGCAATCCAAAGTTCATCAGTATCAGGTGGACTTTGCGCTTCGGCAAAATAAGTTGTTGTACTCGTAGGAGATACCTGAAAATTGGCGCCACTGGCGGAAGAACCGATGGCTATTCCACCAGATTCTTCATGATACCAAAATATGGAATTCCCGTCAGATACAGCACTGAGATTTGAAGTTTCTCCGACAAGAATTGTGGAGGGGTCAGCAATCACATTCGTTGGTGCCAGTATGCCTTCCTTTTCTGCTGGCATTTGCTTTTGATTATAATTAGCATCACGCAACCCTGAAGTTGCGGTTGCTTTTCCTGCTGTCAGGCTCAATACGGATATTGCCATTACCCACGCAATAAGTAGTTTCTTCTTCATAATTTCTGATTTTTTGTTTTACTATAGGATGTGTTTAAAATAATTGTACAAATCAAAAGTAGGTTCTGAAGCCTGCCATAAAAACCGTAATTCACAGATTTTTATTTCTACAATAGCACTACAACACAACTGAAATCACTGAAAATACTACGTTGCGATCTGCAGGTAATTTACTGTTTACTATGCAGATACATTGATATTCGATCAAATTATGGAGATTTTGCTACGCTGCCAATTCCTGAGGTTTTTGCTGAGCCCCTAAAAAAAAATATCCCGACGAATCGAATTAAAAATTATTTTTGTTGCTTTTGGTTTTTCAACATGGAGTCCACTCTGAAAAGTATATTGTCCACAAATTACACCAATTGATGCCAATATTAGTGACTGATATTCAGATTGTTAAAAAATAAATCATTTCACTCATTTCCCGGAAACATGTTTTCGGAGTGGACTCAACATTGAAATGTCTTTTTTGAAATTCAAAAAATATAATCAGGTGAACCGAGCCATGCCAAATATTTGACACACACGCGCATGATTAGATTTCGCGGCATCGTAAAACATGCATTAGAGTGCTAACGAGTTCTCCCGTAAGAAAAGAACGGGGCTGGTATCTGACCGAATTAATAAAATTACAAACAGATGAACACTATTTTTTTAGCAAAGATTCTATTATTGTTTCAGGTAATGATTGTTTTCAACTGTTTGCATGCCTCAGGCAAAACAAAAAACCATGTGCGTGAGCAAATAGACAGAATGAATCAATATCTTTCAACGGATATTGATTCTGTTGAAATCCTTGCCAATGAGCTGCTGTTGCTTCAGCAAACGGGTACAGATTCTGTTACCGGCATTGCCAATTTTTATTTGGGAATTGTGAATTATTACCGGTCTGATTATTTATTAAGCAGCCTTTACTACCAACGGGCACTGGAAACCGATTATGCGCTTGAAAATGAGGTTTTCAGAGGAAGATTATGGAGTAACCTGGGGGTAATTTATGATCTTACCGACCGGTATTCGGATGCTATTGAAGCCTATCTGAAATCAATGGAAGTTGATGAGAATAATGGTGATTTGCGTGGCGTAGCACAATCAAAGATCAATATCGGTTTATTGTACTCTCATCTGAGGCAAACAAAAGAGGCTGAAAAATATCTGAATGAGGCACTAACATTTTTCGAGCAGGAAAATGATGAGGAAGGCAAGGCTCTTGCCTTTCAAAATTTAGGTAAACTAAGCATGGATCTTATGCAATATGAGATCGCCAAAGATTATTTCGCCAAAGCTTTGGAATTATACAACGAAACAGGGAACAAATTGCAATATGTTAATGTTTTGAATTCATTAACTTTTTTACTTACCGATCAAAACAATTTGTCGGGAGCACTGGAAATCATAGAAAAGTCCATTGATATATCTGTGGAAAATGGTTTTAAGCATCAGTTATCGCGTGCCAGACTGAATAAGGTAGAATATTTAATGGAAAGAGGAGATTTTCAGCAAGCCTATGACCTGTTAAAAAACATTGAAACCTTCAACTATAATCTTGCTTATAAAAAACACCTGCACAATGTTCTTATTTCATCCCAATTGAGAGAGTATGATAGTTTAGTAGATACACTAAATGTATTTCTTGAATTTATCAATGACAGGATAAGAAAAAACAACACAAAGCTTGTTAACGAATTGCATATCCAATACCAGTCGGCGGAAAAAGCAGAAAAAATACAAAAGCAGGAGTTGATCATCAGGCAAAAAAATCAAGTACTGTATCTAGCTGCTTCTTTTACAGTGGTTTTGATCATCTTTTTGTTAGTACTGTATATTTATAACAGACGGTTGCAAAAAAGTTACAGAATGCTTTACAGAAATCAGTCCCGGTTATCGAAAGGGATTGATTTTGTTGATTCTGAGATCATGACCAGGACCAAATTACAGGATCCGTCAACTTTTGATACTGAAGAAAAAGCGGCAAAAGAAGCGGGTGCCAATAAAGACCTTTGGTTATGCATTCTCAAAACCATGAAAGAACAAAAGCCTTATTTAAAACCTGGTTTGTCTTTAAATGACCTTGCCCTTCATTGCAACAGCAACAAAACTTATGTATACAAAACCATTAAGTTTTTTTACAAGGAAAATTTCAGTTCTTTTATCAACCAGTTCAGGGTGGATAAAGCCAAAGAACTATTGATCAACCATCCAAATTTTGATCTTCCTGCCATTGCCGATCTTGCAGGTTTTAATTCTGTAAGTTCTTTTTACCGTATTTTTAAGGATTACACCGGCTTAACCCCATCGAAGTTTCGTATCATTTCCAGAGAGGTTGAACTCTCCCAAAAGCAATAGCAACAGGTTTTTCTTCATTCCCGAATATCGTATTTTTCTTTTTTGGGATACCTTTCATCTTATTGGTAGTTGTTCTCTACGTTTCCCTTTTAAATGATTGTTTCCTTTACAAAAAAATCAATGGGTGTTTTGTTACCCCTGCTATTATTCTTCAGGAGTGTAATAAACTGTTTCCACCTCCTTATATGTTTTTTTTAATCAGTAAACAATCTCTCTGTTTTGGAAAAAGAAAAGAAAATATTAATTGTAGATGATGATCCTTTCAGTCAAAAATTAACCGGAAGACTCCTGGATTCTTTGCCATTCAAGTTTAAAAAATACTTTGCCCAACAGACCCAACAGGGATTGATGATAGCCATGAATGAACTGCCTGACCTGGTAATCACTGATTGGGATATGCCGGTGAATGATGGCATTTCTTTGTTAAAAAAACTACGGAAGAAAGAACAGACCAAGCACATACCTATTATCATGATTTCTGCCGTCATGTTTTCACAAAGTCATTATCAGGATTGTTTGGAAGCGGGTGCCATTGATTTTTTCAGAAAACCACTTCAACCTGCTCAATTTATTGCCAAAATAAAATCCCTCTTTTATTGGCAGGAGCAAAACATCCTGAAAATAATTAAGGAGAAAAATTTTCAGAATTACCTGAACAGTATTATGAGTTCCATGACCAACCCCGCTGTTTTCTATGATGATGATGGAAGATGTAAAATCATGAATCAGGGATTTCGGGATTTTTTTGAGACCGGAAGTACGGGGCAGAATATTAACTTTTATGATTTTTTTCAAAAAGATGATGCCATCTCTCAAAAACAAATTGACGCCCAATTGTCGGAAAAACCTATGCGATCCCTGGATCATGAAATGTTGATGAAAAAGAAACCACATCATCATAAAACCGTCCTTTTTACAAAAGTGCCATTGAAAAAAGAAGCAGGTTTTCCTTTTGATGGTATCTTTTGCATTCTGAGAGATGTCAGCGATCTGACAGAAAAATATAATGACCTCGTTGCTGAAAAGAAAAGAGAACTTGCTTACATCAGCATCAAATTAGATCATGTTACAGAATACAATCAAAAACTTTTTCAGAAGATTCAAACACTAAATCCTCATTTGGATCCTTTCGGTAAAAAAATTCTTAAGGATATTTTGGATAATCATAAATTTTCTGTATTTGAAAATATTACGGTTGCATTTGAAGAGCATTTCAAACATATGGATGATGATTTTCTTGACAGACTTGCCCAAAAGCACCCAGACCTCACCCTGTTTGAAAAAAGACTATCTACCTATTTAAAAATGAACCTGACAACCAAAGAAATTGCCGGACTTACTTTCTCCAGCAACAAATCCGTTGAAATGGCAAGATACCGTTTAAGGAAAAAATTTAAACTCGATTCTCTTACATCTCTTTCTTCATATCTTTCAAAAGTTTGAACGAATTATCCATCCATCCATCCATCCATTATTTCTTTCATTCCTGGATTTAATTACCAATGATAAAGTCACCGTTAAGAGCAAGGTGGGCGATGACTGAAAAACAGGAGTCTTTGCTTTCAATATATTGGTGGATATTAAAGTTACTTCCACTGAAAATACACGATTACCTTCCGGTGTTTTATCCCCTTAAATCATCGGACACAGATATAGATTTAAATCTGTACTTTTATGATGATG
>CAYMLS010000383.1:0-4691 GCA_964390665.1 uncultured Bacteroidales bacterium
GGCAGGCATTTACCAGGGGTATGGTTTGTTTGTATACCGATGCAGCCTGCCCGTTGGGGTAGGTTTTGTTCTCGTAGTTGTCGAGAACCTGAATTTCATATCTGCCCATCAGAAAAACACCGCTGTTGCCTCTCCCCTGTCCTTCTCCTTTCACCACAGAGGGAGTTCGCCATTCCAGATGCAGTTGCATATCTCCAAAGCCTTGTTTTGTCTGAATATCGCCGGTTTTGGGTGCAACAGTCATGGCGCCGTTGTCAATGGTCCATTCAACCTGAGATCCATCAGGTTTTTCCCATTGGTCGAAATTTGTGCCATCAAACAAAACAATAGCATCAGAAGGAGGCGCGGTGCCTGTTCCGGGGGTTACCACTTCAGGAACGGGTTCCCAAATTTCAGTTACTTCATGTTCAGGTTTTTGTGCTTCCATAGTGAGAGAAAAAGTGAAGGTTAAAACAATTAAAAGTGATAAATATTTTGCATTCATAATGATGATTTTTTGAATGGTTCGTAATGATTTTAAAAAACTTGATGGTTTATGCAAATAAAAAGAAACTATTGATTTTGTAATGTATTTTACTGCAAATTAAAACTATTTTTTTAACTTGCATAGCTTAAATTTTACGAAAACAACGAATCTATTTTTTAAAATCAAAAAAATTGCATAAAATGAAAGTTCTATTTATTGGAGGTACAGGAAATATATCCACAGAAACATCCCGGTTAGCCATTAGCAAAGGTATTGATCTGTATCATCTTAACAGAGGTGTCAGCAGTCCGGAATTTCCAGGGGTAAAAAGTTTGGCAGCAGATATAAAAGATAAAGAACAAGTGAGAAAAGTGCTGGAGGATCACACTTTTGATGTGGTTGTGAATTTTATCGCTTTTACAACAGATGATATTGCCCGCGATATAGATATTTTTTCCGGCAGAACCCGGCAGTATATTTTCATCAGCAGCGCTTCAGCTTATCAAAAACCTCCCAGTCATCCTATCATTACAGAATCTACGCCCCTTTACAATCCATACTGGCAATATTCGCGAGATAAGATCGCCTGCGAAGATTACCTGATGGCGGCCTATCGCAACAATGCCTTTCCGGTGACGATCGTACGGCCATCCCATACTTACGACACAGTTATTCCTGCGGCAATAGGCAGTTGGACAGATTTTACCCTCATAGACAGGATGCGGCAGGGCAAAGAGATCATTATTCATGGCGATGGTAATTCTCTCTGGGTTATGACCCATGCAGAGGATTTTGCAAAAGCATTTACAGGATTGTTAGGAAATGTACAGGCAATCGGACATAGTTTCCACATCACTTCCGATGAGGTACTCACGTGGAATCAGATCTATGAAGCAATGGCGCATGCAGCAGGCGTAAAACTTAATGCTGTTCACATGGCTTCAGATTTTATTTGCGAGGTGGCAGACAAAATGGGAATGGAGTGGCTGCGGGGAAATTTGTTTGGTGATAAGGCGCAAAGTGTGATTTTTGATAACACCAAGATCAAAAGATTTGTGCCCGGATATACTGCCACCATTCCTTTCAGCGAAGGCATCAAAAGAACCATTGCATGGTTTGATGCCCAGGAAAGCAGGCGTGTCATTGATGAGTACAATAATCAATTGCTGGATAATGTTATCCATGCCTATAAACAAAAATCTACCTCTTTTTAATATCAGGTTTTGGTTTGCAGATTTTTATTTGTGTTAATTTGCTGACTACAATATTAAATTACTTATAAACAGCCTTTTACAGTTATAAGAGAGGTTGATATTTACTGAAATAGTGACAAGGCTTACTGATTCATCAGTTTTCTTGCGTGGCGAGGATCAAAACGATAAAACCCCTTACCTTGCAAAATATGCATGCAAGGATTTTATTGCCTGTATCCTGAACGTTTGCCGTCTGTCTTAAGCAACTTTTTGAAGGAAAAATCATCTTACCAAAAAATAAATTCCACAAAAAACTGCTTTTATCCAAAAAAAATTATCATATTTGAAACAAGACCAACTTACAATTGGTATAATCTTTTTTGATTATATATTTGAATATTCGCAAATATTTTTTTTTTAACCAGTAATGATCATTTTTTAAAGAAGAAACAATGGAAGTAAATGAAATCAAAGCAGCATTTGAGAAAGAGTTTGGAAAGGGTTACCGTACATTCAGAGCACCCGGCAGGATCAACCTTATAGGCGAACATACCGATTACAACCTCGGTTTTGTGATGCCTGGCGCCATAGACAAGTCTATACATTTGGCAATTGGTCCTGCAAACAACGAAAAATACACAATTTTTGCCGCCAATATAGGCGCTTCGGTAGAACTTGATGCCAAAAAAGACCTTGAAAACCAGAAGATGCCAGGTTGGGCAAAGTATCCTGCCGGTGTCATTCTTGAATTACGCAAGCAAGGACATGAAATACCAGGTTTTCAGGCTGTTTTTGGCGGAAACATCCCCTCAGGAGCAGGTCTCTCTTCTTCAGCAGCCCTGGAATCTGTTTTTGGTGTTGCTTTCAATGCCCTGTATGGGTTGGGACTGACCCCTTTTGAAATTGCCCGGACCGGCCAAATGGCAGAGCATAACACGGTAGGGGTTAAATGCGGTATCATGGATCAATTTGCTTCTGTTTTCGGACAAAAAGACCAGTTGATACGTTTGGATTGCCGGGATTTGAGTTTTGACCGGTTTCCTTTTACAGATAAAGAACATACTTTGCTTTTGGTTGATACCCGGGTAAAACATTCACTGGCATCATCAGCCTACAATGAACGAAGGAGCCAATGTGAAACAGGTGTAAAAGCGGTTTCACAAATTGATAGCAGTGTGAAAAGTTTAAGGGATGTAACCCATGAAATGCTCAACGATGTTAAGAACGACCTGGATCCGGTGGTTTTTTCAAGATGTAAATATGTGATCGGGGAGAATGAAAGACTGCACAAGGCATCGGAAGCGTTAAAGGCATCGGATATGGATCTTTTGGGAAAATTGCTTCTGGGGTCACATTACGGACTTAAAGATGAATATGAAGTGAGCTGCGATGAGCTTGACTTTTTGGTTTCACTTGCTGAAAAGGATCCGTTAGTTAAAGGCGCCAGAATGATGGGCGGTGGTTTTGGTGGATGTACCATCAACCTGATCAGAAAAGATGGTGTTGAGCAATTCAAACAATCCACTTTACAGGAATTTAGCAGCCGTTTTGGTAACGAATGCGCTTTTTATAATGTATCCATTGCTGATGGTGCAGGAGAAGTCTGATTTTATTTGTATTTTTAACGTTGTATAATTTTAGAAATAACCCATTGATCAGAGATCCCTGGAAGAGATTCAGGAATGGGGTTTTCCGAAAGATTTTTTGAATAAAATTATATCATCTTCATTATTATTCTATTTAAATATGATGCAATATCTAAAAACCTTTCTATCAGACAATTTCCTCTTTGTTTTACATATTTTTTTACCTTTTATTTTTCCGGTGTTGTTCTTTTCCTGTTCCGGCAATGAAAGCAAACAGGAGCAATCAGAAACCAAAGTAACAGAAGACTGTTGCATGCCTTCATCATCTTCAAGATTTGCAGGGGAAAGTTCGGATGCCATGAAAAGCAACGAATCAGAGGAAATATCCTCGGATATGATTTTAATTCCCGGTGGAAGGTTTACCATGGGGGCACGTGAAAATGAATTTGCACGCAGGGATGAGTTTCCCAATATTGAGGTGGAGGTAGACAGCTTCATGATGGATAAACACCCGGTTACCAATGCCCAGTTTCGTGAATTTGTGGAAGCCACCGGCTATGTGACCACGGCAGAAGTTGCACCAGATTGGGAAGAGATCAAAAAGCAGGTACCTCCCGGTACACCCAAACCCCATGATTCGTTGCTTGTAGCCGCCTCTTTGGTGTTTGTCTCTCCAGATCATCCTGTATCGCAAGATAACTATCAGCAGTGGTGGCGATGGATGCCGGGTGCTAACTGGAAACACCCCTTAGGTCCAGACAGTTCCATTGAATGGATGGATGACTTTCCGGTGGTACATGTTTCATGGTTTGATGCGCAAGCCTACGCCCAATGGGCAGGAAAACGCCTTCCTACTGAAGCGGAATACGAATATGCCGCCAGGGGGGGAAAGAATGACTTTATTTATCCCTGGGGAAATGAAAGAGTTTCTGCAGAAAAAGCAAATTACTGGCAGGGAACCTTTCCTTATGACAACACCGTTGATGATGGTTATTTAACCGCTGCACCTGTTATGTCTTTCCCTTCAAACGGGTTTGGTCTTTTTGATATGGCCGGGAATGTGTGGCAATGGACACAGGACTGGTATCATCATGATTATTATCAGTCTGTAGCAGAAAGAACACCATTGCTAAATCCCACGGGTCCTGATAGTTCTTATGATCCCATGGAACCCGGGATCCCCAAGAAATCCATCCGGGGTGGTTCTTTTTTGTGTAATGATTCCTACTGTGCTGGTTACAGGGCATCTGCCCGTATGAAGTCTTCACCCGATTCAGGAATGATGCATCTTGGATTCAGATGTGTAAAAGATATATGATCTCTTTTCGGAATTATATTCCAAAATACAGTTTTGAATAAAACAATAGCGTGAATAAAATCCCATTTCAATGCATGAGTACAGTCTAAAAACTTGTTTTTAGACATTCGTGTAAATTTTGTTTTGTT
>CAYMLS010000384.1:0-4676 GCA_964390665.1 uncultured Bacteroidales bacterium
AACAACTATTTTATGGACTTCTGGTACGGGAGGCAGGTGGATCTTTCCAAAGCATACCGGTTGATAAAAAGGTATGAAAATGGCATGCATGGCGCTATTTTGGTCAGAGGTGAGCATTACAGCGGCAAAAGTTTTTTTGTAAACTACTTTACCAACCGGTTTTTAACCAACCGGCAGGTATTTACTGTAACCCCACCTGTGCAGGGAAGTATTTCTGAAGCAGATTTTTTACGATCGCTGCAAAAAGCAACGCAGCGGTATGTGTCTGCAGATAAAATATTGAAAAATTTGCCCCACGGTTCTGTTGTTGTTTTGGAAGATGTGGAATTATGGTGGGAAAAAACCTCTCAGGGGTTTGTTGTCATGGATCTTATTTTTTCGCTTTTGAAAAAATATAACCAAAATGTTTTATTTTTTCTAAATATAAATATCGATGCGTATCAAACAATCAACAGAATAAAAAAATTCGGTGATCATGTTCTGGGAATCATTGACTGTGGTCCGTTTCATGCAGAAGAACTGAAAAATATAGTGATGCAACGCCATAAAGCAGGAAATCTGAAGTTTGTTTTCCGCGGCAAAAATGAAGAGGAAATGCGTTCATGGGATTACGCGCAGCTGTTCAATGCATACTTTAATTTTACAAAAGGTAATGTGGGATTGTGCCTCCAAACATGGATGGCATCCATACAACAATTCAAAAATCAACGCATTGTGATTGAGCAACCGCGCAAGCCTGATCTTACTGTACTGGATCATATCCTGCCCGGAAATCTTGTTATTCTGGTTCAGTTTGTTTTACACAAGAGAATGACATACAAAAAGTTAGAACGTGTTATGCGGATGCCCGGGCATGAAGTGGTTGCCAGGATCAGTCAACTGAAATTTGCTTCATTGATCACAGAAGTCCAGGATGGTGTTTTTATCCTCAATCCCGGATTGCATTTTTTTATGAGAAATCTTTTCATTGAAAAGGAATTGTTGTGAATTCCTTGTTAACAAATATGTGACATATGAGTCTACTCTAAAAAGTACATTGTCCACAAATTACACCAATGGGTCCTAATTAAAATGACTGATATTCAGATAAATAAAAACATGATAATGGCACGAATTTCTCCGAAAATGAGTTTTCGGAGTGGCATCATATATGAAATGCAGAACTCTTCATGTTTACAGATGACAAAATTGGTAGTGGTTTGTTGATGTTCCGGTTCATGTTTTTGAGTTATGTTCAACAGAAGATAAGTTGTTTTATTTATTTACAGATTAAAAATGTTATTGAAAAAAAGAAACACATATAAAAACAGGTCTACGCCCATGAAAATGATCATCAATTATTTCTTGCAGGGGTTATTGCTCATTGCCCCCATATCTATTACCCTGTATGTTGTTTATCTGCTTTTTGAGTTTGTAGATGGATTATTGCCCCTGAAAATCCCGGGATTGGGCGTACTGATCATTTTTTCCAGCATCACACTTATTGGGTTTGCCGGGTCTGCTTTGATCAAAACTCCCTTCTCAAGGTTTTTTAACCGCATGCTCGAACGTGTGCCGATCATCAAAATCGTCTACTCCTCTATTTCTGATCTTTTATCTGCTTTTGTGGGGCAAAAACGCAAATTCACCGAACCGGTAATGGTGATTCTAAACAAAGAAAGCAATATCAGAAAACTTGGTTTTATCACTGAGAAAGACCTTGATTCATTGGGTATCAGTAATGATTTTGTGGCCGTTTACCTGCCTCATTCCTATAATTTTTCCGGGAATATGTTTATTGTACCGGCAGAAAATCTTGTACCTATTGAGGCAAATTCGGCCGAATTTATGAAATTTATTGTCTCGGGTGGGGTGACAAAAGTGTAGTTGAATTTGTTTTTTTTACAATGCTTTGTAAATTCTAAAAAGAAAAAATCCGTTGATTGTAACAAATTCTTAATAGTTTTGCCAAAAATAATTTTTTAAGCAAATATGCAGAAACCCTTAATATTAATTACGAACGATGATGGAATTCTGGCTCCGGGTATCAGAAATCTGATTTCTTTTATGCTGGAACTGGGCGAAGTAGTAGTGGTAGCGCCTGATAAAGGGCAAAGTGGTATGGGGCATGCCGTTACCATTACACATCCTATCCGGATGGAGAAAATAAAACTGGAAGATCATCATGCCGAGTATAGTTGCAGCGGAACACCCGTTGATTGTGTAAAATTGGCCGTAGATAAAGTATTGAAAAGAAAACCGGATGTTTTGGTTTCAGGTATCAATCATGGTAGCAATGCATCGGTAAATGTTATATACAGCGGAACCATGTCTGCTGCCATTGAGGGAGCCATGGAGGGTATTCCCAGTATCGGTTTCTCATTGCTTGATTTTAGTTACAATGCTGATTTTCAATCGGCCAAAAAATTCATTCAAAAGATCGTACTGAATATTTTAAAGTATCAAAAAGATAAAGTTACTTGCCTGAATGTAAATATACCGGCCGTAAAAGAAAACGAAATCAGGGGTATTCGTGTTTGCAGGCAGGCCAAAGCCAACTGGGTGGAAGAATTTGATCACCGCAAAGATCCGAGAGGAAAGGACTATTACTGGCTTACCGGCAAATTTCACCTGCACGAGGATACTGACGAAACCGATGAATGGGCGTTGGCAAATAATTACATTTCTGTAGTACCCATTCAATATGATTTTACCGCTTTTCAAATGATTCCGAAACTTCAAAAATGGGACTTTGATGTTGAAAAAGGATAACTGGATATTGGGTATTGTAATGGGTGGTTTGATGCCACTTGTTGTATATCTTTTGATATTGGGTGCCATGAAGCAATGGGGCACCGTTAATGAAGAACTGGAGATCTATTATCTGAAAAAATCTACCATGTTGCTTATCGGTATTTTCAGCAACCTTTTCACTTTCAGATATTACATGGTAAATCTTAAATATGATAAAACCGGCAGAGGTATCTTATTGGCTACCTTTTTATATGCCGGGATTTTTTTCTATCAGAACCTAAACTAAATAAAACTTATAACCCCATTGATTTTGATGCTTTTTTATTCTTTACTGATTGTTTTGCCCGGCGGATAATCTGTTTACCGCGCTGAAAAACCTACCTACCTGACCTCAAAACAAGTTGAAAAAATTTGTTTTACTTTTTTATTTTATTTCTATGACTGACAAATTGGTGAAGAGTATTTTGCTTCCTGCTCTTCTGATGATGGTGCTTTCTAATAGCACTTATGCCCAAAGAGTGCGTTCGCAATATCCGGGTTTTATCAGCAATGCTTATTTTAGTGTGAATGTAGGATACATCAATTATCCTTTCTCCGAGTTACAACTCGAATCGCCCTATTTAAATGTAGAATCGGTTGTTGTGCCCCATACCGGGGTGCGGTTGATGCTGTATGGCAGAAGTTTAACAGATTGGTTGGAAATGCAGATCAGTTATATGCGACCCGTGCTTTGGGTGGAATATAACAATTTAAATGGTCTGAGTTCCCGGAACACTGTTTGGATGAATGTGGGCGGATTTACTTTGTTACCAAAAATACCGCTGTCCCGGAAAATTACACTATTTGGTGAAGCAGGACTGGCAGTGGTAACCCGGAGCGGTTTTCGTCACAACAATATTTTAGCCGTTGAAGATGCCAATTATGCCCATTTTCTGTTTGGAGCTGGTATCAATTACCATCTCAACGATCGCTTTGATCTGATTTTAAGCACTGCCTTTACCAGTAAAGTGGATAAATACAAACAACCACACACTTTTTTCCTGGCACCCGGTTTCAGATACAATATGCGCCCATTACCTGTTGAAAAAGTTGAATTGAATGCCAATTCCGGATATATATTTCCTGAGAATCAGATTACGGTCAGCTATACTTCAAATCTGGCAGGGTATGGCACCAATATGTTTTTTTCTGACATGAGTGTTTTCTGGGGCGGTAGTCTGGAAGTGCAAAGCGGTGTTTCAGTGAGCTATCAAAGAAATGTTTTTCATGGCAGAAAGTTTTTTGCCCTTGATGTTGGAGCAAGTATCTCGCGATGGAAAACCAATCATCTTCAAACCACTTTTCATACCCTCTCCCTGTATCCTTTGCTGCGCTTTACTTTGGTACGCACACGCCCCGCCGACCTTTACTTTTTTTATTCCGTGGCAGGTCCTACATTTATTACCGATGGGGTTATTGATGAGGTTCAAACCGGCAGAAAGTTTACCTTTTATGATTATATGGGTATAGGTTCTTTTGCCGGCGATCAGCGGCAATTCACTACCGAACTGAAAATAGGTCATTACTCCAATGGAAATCTTTTTCCTCAAAATGAAGGGGTTATGGTGCCTCTGACATTGTCTTTGGGTTATAATTTCTGATTATTCTTCCACGAACGTCATACCGGAAGATAATCAGACAAAGTTTTGCGAAAAGTCAATTGTAATTTGTTAAGATCGATAACGTGCAACCATTTAATCCTCGCATGACTGGCATAATGCCGATGATATTCACTAATCACCAATTGAATGCTTTTTGTCTTGTATTTGTGTTTTATCAGACTAGAAAGTTGAATGACTTCATGGCAAAAGTCATTACTTTTGCAAAAGAATAATCATGCGTTTTTTTGTTATTTAGTCTTTGCAAGAAAACGCCAAATACTGCGTTATTCTCGTTTTTGAATC
>CAYMLS010000385.1:0-4675 GCA_964390665.1 uncultured Bacteroidales bacterium
AATATCAGGCATTATAATTAGTATCAATTCGTGCAATTTGTGGACAATATACTTTAATTATAGTCGACTCATTAACACAATTACATTCCTGATTCTTCAACTTTTTCTTTCCAATGTCCTGCATTACCCTGATGAAGTCCTGAGAAAATTCCTGTTACAAAATTAAGGAAAGCAAACCACATCAGGCAATGAATTATAAAAGTAAACGAAAGAATCAATATGATCCTTTGAAAAACACCAAATTTGAAGGATAGAACAAAGCGTGATCAAGCAGAAACGCATTGCCAAAAAATGTACTTTCATCTGGTATGCATTCAACCTTTAATGATTTATCTTGTTTGAATTATTATTGATATAAAAAACCCATTAATTAAAATAAGAAAAATGGAAAAGAAAAAACCAGGAATAATAAAAATGGTGCGTGCACCTTTCCTCAGTTCTATCATCGCGCCCATTTTAGCAGGTATTATCCTTGCCTGGAGCATCAACGAAAGTTTAAATATCATTTCAGCCTTGCTGGTGCTCATCACGGGTATTGGTTTGCATGTTGCTGTAAATGTATACAATGATATTTATGACACCATCCAGGGAACCGACAAAGTAAATGTACATCGCAATGAATCGAGTGGAGGTTCTGGTGTTTTACAGGATTTTCCTGAGTTGATGCCTAAAATGTTCACCCTGGCAAGGATGGGTTTGGTCATCGCCCTCTTGGGTACGATTGCATTAATGTTTTTTGTGGAACGCAACTACTGGCCCCATCTATGGATTCTTTATCTCGTGAGTGCTTTTTTCAGTAAATACTACACAGCACCACCCGCTAAACTTGCATATCGTGGATTAGGAGAAATTTCGGTCTGGCTGGCGTTTGGTCCGATGGCGATTTTAATTGCCACTGTTAGTCAGAACATCGCTTTCCACCCCGAGGTAATGATGCTGATGCCTGTCACCGGATTCAGCACCCTGTCTATTTTGCTTGCCGGACAGATGATCGACCTGGATGCAGACAGAGACGGCGGTAAACATGGGGTAGCCTCACGACTGGGCACCCGTGCCACTTCTGTTATTTATTTGTTAGTGCAACTGGCGATCGTGGCAAATGCTATTGTTCTTTCTGTTGAACTTCCCGGAACATCATGGCCCATGCTGCTCATCCTGATCCCCTATGTCCTGATCTTCCCCAAAGCAGCGGGTATTATTTTAAAACATCATGACCATGCCGATCAACTAAAAGCAGGTGCAAAGCTCACCGTACTGATACATATTGTTTTTTCATTTTTCCTTCTTGTTGGGCTAATCCTTCATTTGGTCTTATAAATTCGGAAAAACAGCACCTTTAAATTCGTGTTACAAATATTACAATAATGTTTAACTTCGCCGCCGGAGGTAAAATATCATAACACAACAAAGGTGTTTTTTATGATAAAAAAGAACATTGACCACTAAATTGAAAGAATAAACATTTGAATATGATAAACACATCACACTAAACACAGTAACATGAAAGAAAAAATTGCCATATTAGGCGGAGGGAACATCGGAACTGCCTTTGTTAAAGGCTTGCTCAAAAGTAAATTATACGATGCAGAAAATATTATCGTTACGCGGCGACGCCTTTCCATGTTGAATTCGCTTGCGGAAAAAGGTGTCATCATCAGTAGTGATAACACCACAGCGGTAAAAGCTGCCAACATCATTATCCTGGCAGTAAAACCCCAACAGGCCCCTGAAATTCTTGAAGAAACTGCCCCCTTTCTTGACAGCGAAAAGCATATCATCCTTTCTTTGGTGACAGGAATTGGCACTGCACGGATCAAGGAAATGGCCAAAACATCATGCCCGGTTTTCCTTGCCATGCCCAATACCGCCCTCTCTATTTGTGAATCGATGACCTGCCTGGCGCATGATAACGAACCCGAAGCATCCCGGGAAAAAATCGTCAATCTTTTTAATCATTTGGGTCATTGCCAGATCATACCAGAAGACCTGATGGGTGCTGCAACGGTATTGGCAGCATGCGGCATTGCCTTTGCACTGAGGTTTTTGAGAGGAATTTCACAGGGAGGCATCGAAATTGGGTTCGGATCTGAACTATCTACCCTGATTGCCGCCCAAACCCTCAAAGGGGCTGCCAAACTAACTCAGGAAACCGGCAACCACCCGGAAAGAGAAATTGATAAAGTAACCACACCCATGGGTATTACCATTTCAGGACTTAACGAAATGGAACATCATGGATTTAGCTCAGCACTGATCAAAGGGTTACTGGTTTCTTATCATAAAATTGAAAAGTTGAACCAAAAAAATCATTCCTGATGTATCAGAAATTCATCATTAACGATGGCAGATTAAAACTGGCTATTGTTGACCAGCATGCAGATATCGCTTCTGATCATTCTACCACCAACGGTGGTGGATGGTGGCATATGGATACGGAAAATAAAATTATCTGGTTGTATGGCAGAAGTATGCGTTTTGGATCTGCTCCACGAAGTGAATTGAAAAAAATCATTGAAACCGGTAAACATGATTATCCTGGTTATTCCTTCTTCCATAGTTATGCATACGAAGTGAGTGAAGCCATGAAAATATCGGTTTTGCTGAATCCCTGACGTGTCCTTCCCCTGTTTACTTCCACTGAATTCATTTGTTGGCAGTTGTTGAAATGTATGGAAGGAAACGCAAAACAAACGGTCTTTTCCTGCATTCGTTCATCTGTTTATTATTTGATTAAACAGGTACACTAAGTTTAGATCGTTTGATTGCCTGACTGTTATATTGATATATGGTTTAATCTGATTTATAATTCGATTAAAACATGTTGCATGGGTTTGTCCCGTTCTTTGAGCAGGTCATACAATCATCCGCGTGTGTGTCAAAATTTTTGTCATGCCCCGGTTCATCTTACAACCCCGGAACAAAAGTGACCATAGGATCAATACAATTATTCGAATGAACAGAACCTTGAAAATACTATTGAAACACACGCGGATGGTTTTCCTACTGTTACTTTTCCATGGGAATCCAACAATAAAGGCTATTGGAGGGTTACCTTGCAAAAGATACCATCCACCGACGTGACAAAATGAATCAAATGATAATCCAATGGATGAAAATGATCAGTTATTAAGAAAGATGATCCATCTTTTTACGGGTATAGCAGTTTTTATACTTAGCTATCTGGTTGAAAAACATGTTTTGTTGTTGCTGATCACAGCAGGATCTCTCTTTGCTTTTTTCACCTATCCCTTTTCCTATTTCAATTTCATTCATCAAACCACCAGAAAAAGTTATGGAACGCTTTTTTATCCTGCCGGAATTCTCAGTGCTTTTATATTGTTATACCCCGCAGATATTGATCAGTTCAGAGCAGCACTTTTGGTGTTAACCATTTCAGATACCCTTGCCAACTTTGGTGGTAAAATAAAAAAAGGGAACCATTATCTGCAGATCACACATGAAACGAAAAGTTTATTCGGGTCATCTCTCTATGTCCTGTCTGCTGTTATCATCTATTATGTTTTGCTTCCCCAGTCGTTATCTTTTTCTTACTTTTTGCTATTGATCGTTGTTTCGCTTCATCTGGAACTGATTTCATTCCGTGGTTCTGACAACCTGACCATTCCGTTGGGTGTTGCCCTTTTCTTCAGGGCGACCGAAAACCTTCATCACCAGCATTTCTATGGTCTTCTTATGCTCATTCTGGCGTTTGGTGTGGGGAGTTTTCTCCTTTTCAGAGCAAAGGTATTAACCCGGTGGGGCAGTTTGTTGGCTTATTTTCTGGGTATTTACCTTGCGGGTATCCTGGGATGGAAATGGGTACTTCCTGTGATCCTGTTTTTTGTTACATCAGTGATCTTTACCAAAATCAATTCCCGGATCAATGGAAAAATCAAGTTATCCTCACAACGAAACATCTGGCAGGTGTTAGCCAATATTTTACCTGCCGTTATTAGTTCTGCCGTGTATCTGATTACGGGTGAAGAATTTTTTATTTTCATATTTATTGCCTTGATAGCAGCGGTTACGGCAGATACCTGGGCCAGTGAAATAGGTCCGGTATTTAACAAAAAATGCTTTTCTCTTCACGACTTCAGGTTTCACAAAGCAGGCATCTCAGGGGGAATATCGCTGGCGGGCACTTTGGCCGCAATCGTTGCTGCTTTTTTGATCAGTGCTGCTTCATGGTATATCTTTTTTGATACTTTTGACATGAAAAAGGTGTTGCTCATTGCATTGTCGGGTTTATTGGCCTCTTTTGTTGATTCTTTTCTGGGAGCGTATCTTGAACCCGGATTGCTGCGGAAAAAAATTTTCACATCCAGTTTATCCCAGGAAAAGATAACACCCAACGATATTGTAAACATTGCTGCATCCTTATCAGCACCTTTGTTTTTACTGATGATTTGGCCGCATTTTTAATTGCGCCTGTAAGGAAATTAAATTACACCCTTAATTCCACAAGAAGTTAACAACAAAAACCGTTAAAACATTGTTTAAAAACAATTTAATCAATGTTTAACGATGAAAATCGTCTATTTTAACGGTACAAAATAAACAAAATAGATTGAAAACTTTTCAGGCATTGGAATACAAAGAAAAATTCTTTAAGTTTCCTGTATGTTTTTAATCCCGTATTCGGAAAAACAGTTAGAAATTTACCAAGAAACCCATT
>CAYMLS010000386.1:0-4673 GCA_964390665.1 uncultured Bacteroidales bacterium
TTTTGAAGGCGAGCCCAACGCAGCAATTGGCGTTTTCTTGCAAGCACTATTTATACATGGAGATTGGCTTCGCCGGGCTTACGGTTCCTTACCTCACTTCGTTTCGTTCTGAATGACAAATAATTATGTTGTCGAAAGACAAAGTATTGAGAAGGAACGGGTGGTGTTAACACAACGGACTGGCGTGAGAAACTGCGATCCCGACAAAGTCAATGACACGAACCGGATGCCCGGCGAAGATAACTGAAAGTAATTTTAACACCTGTTATTCAATCAATTAAACCATGACATTTTCACGAACCGAAGCCAGATGAAGTCAATTTTCCGCAAACAAGTTTTCGGAGTGGGCACACCATTTAAATTTTCAAAAACTTACTGTTATAAAATTGCTTCTGCTTATTATTTCCCGATTGTAACAGAAACTGTACTGTAAATATCCCCGGGGGGAGTGTAGAAACATCCAACACAAAATTATTTTCCTGGTTTTTGATCAGTTTGTCTATCGGTACAGTCAAAACACATTCTCCATTCGCATCATATATTTTAACATCTCCCCTGCCCGAATACTTATCTGACAGGACAAACTGAAGAGAACCATGAACCGGGTTGGGAAAGATCTTTACCGGAAAAGTTGGATCATGGCGTTCAGGATCAGAAGATCCTTCTGTATGCAGCGGCAAACTCTTGAAATTGGCAAAAAGTATCAGGTCAGAAGTTACGGTTACTACCAGAGGATTGTCAGTTGAAAAGACATTGCCTGTCCATTGGTCAAAAACGTATCCGGAATCGGGCACTGCTGTAAGCGTTATTTGGGTACTATCAAGATAAGTCCAGCCGGGAGGATCAACCGTAACATCGCCTTCTCCTTCCTTGTAAATCTGAATGTTGTAGGTGGGGAGTGCCTCAAAAACAGCTTGAACTTCTTTATCCTGATCCATTGTAATGGTAACCGGATTGGTGGTACCAGAAATATCTCCACCCCATTCTTTAAATACTTCAAAAGGTCCCGGAACAGCGGTCAGGGTAACTTCTTCACCGGCATCGTATACCCAGGAAGGGGGATCCGCAGACACAGTTCCTTCGCCATCAACAGTGATTTGAAGCAAAACATAGTTTTGATCCTGTAAATATGTTGGTCCTGTGTTATATTCAGTGGCATGGGGTTGAACAACCATTTGTTCTGAAAACTCATTACACCCGATATCCTTCTGCGAAATGTCTGCCGGACGCATTTGTTTCATGATGTCGAGCATAATATCATGATCAATATCAAGACCCGATATTTCAGAAATCGCCGGATAACCTGCCTGTGCTGAGTTTATTGCCGGACTTCCTGAACCTGGCTGGTAAAAACCCTCACTGTTGAGTTGGAGTTGAGGATCAGACTCCACAAATCCTTCAGACGCCGGGATTCCCAGCTGTCCGTTATATAGGTTACCGATCCAGTTTTCTGTGCCGGTAGGGTCATTCATGATGACACCTGTGGGATTGTTAAAGATATTATTGGCAAAAGTAACATCCGTGGGTTGATAGGGGCCACTTCCACCCAGTCTGATCTCCTCACTGTTAACAATTGTATTAAAGGCAATGAATATCCTTTGAAGCGGATCCGCTGAATGATTCTGAAGAATGATCGATCTTTCTGACAATCCACTAAAATAATTGTTGAAAACAACATGATCCTGCCCTTCCTTGATTCTGATGCCCCCAAATCCATCAAGGAAAAAATTGCCATAAACGATCCCGGCATCCCCATGCCGAAGGACAAACTCACCGTATGGATTGTCTTCAAACGTATTGTAGCGGTAAACATTTTGTTTGCTTTTGTGTGAAATAATCTCACCATCACCGTTGCATTGTGTGAAATAGCAATATTCAACAGTGGTTCTGCTAACATATTCTGCCTGGCTACTCACACCGATCCTGATGGGTTCAACACCAGCATCACCACCCGGGGTGGTCCCTTCAAAATTTTTAAACGAACAATGCCGGATGGTATGATATCCGGGTTTATGGGGTGCGACAAGAACAGACAGGATATTTTGATCACCAATAAAGGTGCGGTTTTCGAAATTGCAGTAAGAAATTGTGTTGAATTCGGCAATGGCCCGAATCAGCAGGTATTTATAACAATAGTAATCCTTGATGTTGATTTGGGTCAGATGGTTGTTGCTGCCTTCTATGTCAATGACAAATCCATTGCCAATATTACCGCCAAGATACTGAAACCCACTGATCGTATTATTGCTCCCGGTTAGTTTCAGTTTTGATGCACCGGTGAAAACTGTTTTGCCGGCTACCTCTGCCATCATGACGATTCCCCATTTATAAACAAAAATATCAATATCGTGATACAACCCTTGTTTCCATACAATGGTATCTCCCGAAGAAGCATTGCTTTGTGCTGAATTAAAAGTACTTAACGAGTTTACTTCGTAAGTATTTGATAACGCCATAAAGGGTAGCAAAAGGGTGATTAATGGGAGGAAAAATCGCGAAAAAATACTTTTTTTTGTCATTTTTTATGTTTTTTGAAATTGTTTTCATACATTCAATACGTTAACATTTAACCATCCAGGGTTACCTGACCGAAATGACAACAATACCCTCCGGATGGAATCCCGCCATCCATGACATTGAAACCTTTCGCACTCATACCCATAGCAGATCTTCAATGAGAATCATCAAAAAGAAATTTTCAGTATTTCACCTATAAAAGATCAGAAGGCAGAATAATCGGGGCATCAATATTTTGCAGATAGTCGATGATCAGTTCAAACTGGTTGAAACCATGGTCATCCCAGCTTCGGGGATGTCCTTGTATAGCGATCACATCATTGATTGATGAGTAGAAATAGTAACTGTTGAAAAAATGATAAAAATTGGGTCGATGTACGGGATACTCAATATTTAATGCGGGAATCCTATGAAGCAATGTTTTTCCGTTTTGATGATTTTCTTGAGGATAAAACCAAGCTTTTATGTCCGGAAATTGGTTTAGGGCCAGACTGGTATTTTTGTCGGTCCAATTGTAAGGTGCGCCAAAAGTGGAAAATTCAATACCAAGTTTTTCCTTTCCCAGATCCTGAGTTTGCTGAAGATAATCAGTTTGCTGCTGAACACCGCTATTGTAAAATTCGGCATAACGTTGATTGTTTTTCTCCCATCTTTTATGCAGATACCCGTGATTCCAGAATTCAAACAACCCGGTATCATGCAATTCTTTTATCCAGGCATAATATTCATCATCACCTTCTTCAAGTGAATTACCTATGATACCCGGTGCCACTTTCACGTTTTTCTGAATAGCCAGTTGCGCCAACCTTTCCCATTTTTCTGAAACGGGTGTTGTTGAATTGTTATATACTAAATCGTCAAGTTTATGAATCACCGATGCCTTTTCATCTTCCCAGTTTCCTGAAATTTTCAACCGGCGCAGATTGGCTTCCAGAAAATAGTAATCAGCATAAACAATGGGCACATCAATTTCCGAATCTTTTGGATAATCTCCGGTACTGTGCTTCAAGAGGAAAAAGTTATTTTCACCCAATGAAGCCCGGTATTCAGGGGAAGACAATGATGTTAAGATCTTATCTGCCTGGTTTTGGTAATATGCTTTTTCTTCATGATCGCTGTAGAGGCTCAGTTCGTAAAGGGCAGAGGAGATGATTGCTGCGGCAGATGCATCGCGTGGTTCGTTTTCTTTATCGGGTACATCAAAATCCCAGTGGGGCACTTTATCTTGGGGCAAATTGGGATGATCGAGTATGAACCGGGCAATTTTGTGCGCCTGATCCAGAAACTTATCCATTCCCGTTTCTCTGTAAGTCATCACAAAACCATACAATCCCCAGGCCTGACCCCGTGCCCATGAACTTTCATGAGCGTATCCCTGATGTGTATTCTTTTTTACCGGTTTTCCCGTCAGGGTGTCGTAAGATACCACATGCCAGGAACTGTTATCCTCCCTGAAATGGTCTCTCAGCGTTATTTCTGCATGCGATACGGCAATTTTATAATAAGTGGAATCACGGGTTTGGCGACTGGCCCAAAAGAGCAACTCCAGATTGAGCATATTATCGATGATCACAGGATAGTCCCATTTATCGCTGTTATGATCCCAAGACCGGATGCAGCCTACCGTTGGGTTAAACCTTGTGATCAAGGTGTTGGCTGATTCCAGAAGAATATCTCTGTACCGGGGGTTATCAGACAGGCGGTATCCGTTTCCAAAGCTGGAATAGATCTTGAAACCCATATCATGTGTGCCGCCGTTCATCTTTTCTTGTTCAATGTTGAGGGAATAATGATGCGCTGCATCCCTCCAGAAATTATTTCCTGAGAATTCATACAGCATCCATAAATTTCCTGGAAAAAAACCACTTGTCCAGTCTTTTGATTTTACCAGTTTGGTGGTTCCATCGTCTTCAATACTTCGGGGATTCAAAGATGAATGGTTTAACTCATCGAGCATCAACTTCAATTGCTCTTCCCCAAATGCTAAATTTTCTTTAACCAATTGATCAATGTTATCCTGCTCACTATCGGCACAAGATGAAAACATCACCATTGCAATACCAAATATCAAAAAAGTTTTTTTCCAGAAACGAGTCATCATATTATTTTTTAAAAGTCATCATTGAGTACAGTCTAAAAACTTGTTTTTAGACATT
>CAYMLS010000387.1:0-4667 GCA_964390665.1 uncultured Bacteroidales bacterium
GTGGAAATTTGTGGACAAATACTTTTTTACTGGACTCAGGATTCAATATCAATAAAAAGCAGTTGAGATCAGCCATGCAAAATCAGAAAACAACAGAGGTATGTCGCCAACGCGAAAGGAAATTGCCTGAATATTTATAATCAAATGATGTGCTTTGAATCCAGTCTGAAAGATCTGTTACCCATAAATGACATGAAACGTAATAGGTCCCAGACCAATTAATACTGTTAATGTTTTGACATTCTGCTTCTTGCAAAACCAGTTAGGTTACCGGATATGATGGGCAAATATCCGACCGCCTGAATACAGATCATCCCCCTGAAAAAATAAACATTTCCGTATTTTACGTATGATTTGAATGTTTTGTTGTTGTATTTTTAATTTTAGAAAAAATGCAAAAATAATTCCTGAAAAAAAATGTTTTTGCCCGGAAAAACCAAAAGATTTACCCTGGATGACTTTTAGAAAAACTGATCGATCTGCGAAGAAAGAAATGGCAATATCTGTATGCCCCGAAACCGGTTTATCTGTTACGACCATAGACTATTATACCGGGTTTCAGTTGGGAGAAGATTATCATACTACTTTGAAAAAAATAGGAGAATCGGTTGTTTATATCCACAGTAAGGGGAATTTAAAAAATCATGATGCTCAAAAGTTCAATGACCTGGTCCACGCTTTTTGCATTGAGGCCCAGGTGAAGAAACCCTACGTGCAGATCAGAAACATGATCGACCTGAAAGGCAGGATACCCTTTAGCAGTTTGCAGGCACAAAGAAAAAGTTTCATGAAAATGCAGGATGAGTTGTTGGGGTATATACCATTGCATGAACCTTTGTGGATGAAAGTTTTTATCAATCATGCCATCAAAATTTTGAATCCCGCAATCATATATGCACCAGCAAAAGACTATCAGGATGCTGTAAATAAAGCCCATAAGATACTCAAAGGAGAACATGACGGCAAACCTGTTGTTCGTAAATATATTCAGGAAACAAAAACACAATTCAGCGACATTATTTTCAAACCCGAATGGGAGTATAATAATCCGGAAATTGATTTTCAGTTCAAAATTGGTTGCATCCCCAAACAATTGCTATATATATCCATACGCAATTTTACAGAAAATGAAAAGGAGCTGGAGCAGATCATGAACCTGCTTGACCGGGTAATGGAAGAAAACCAACTCAGCAACATTCAATGGGTCATTTCAGATATTACCGAATTACCTGACCATACAAACCTGCGCATACAAAAAATCTATGCCAGAGGTATCAGAAGAATTGATAAAAAGTACCGGAACACAAATGCAAAAACCTTCATCATTGGTGCATCCCGCCGAAACAGAATTGCCGGAAAAGTACTCTCTGTTGTTTTGAATCAATCTGTTTTTTTTCTGAAAACCAGGGAAGAGGCTTTCGATAAAATAAACAACGATCAGAAAGAACCTGCATGGAAAGCACCCATTAACCAAACGATTCAGGTAAGCACTGAAGACCTTGATGAGGTCAGCAATGCATGCGGATCATTATTATGGGATGACACGGATCAGTTTCATGGCTTTACCGTAAATAAGGACAATCCGCTGGTGCATATCGCAGAAACCATAGAGTTGGTAAGAAGCGATCTGCATGAACTCAGACAAAAGGAAAAAGATCAGGCAGAAATGCGACTCAGAGAATCGGAAAAACACAGATCGCACCTGTCTGCCATGATGCGCGACATTCAAAAAGCCAAGGCAGACCTTCAAAAATCAGAAGAATCGCAACGCATTTTGCTCGACAACATCCCTACACATATATGGTATCTTACCGATGAAAAAACATACGGCGCTGTCAACAAAGCGCATGCTCGTTTTCTCGGCAAGAAACCCGAAGATATTGCCAACCGGAAAATGGATGATTTTCTGCCAAAAGAAGTGTCTGAAGTAATTAGCAAATCTGCCAAAGAGGTGTTTGAAAACGGACAAAAAATTCAAACAGAGCAATGGATGCAAAATGCTAAGGGAGACCTGCGTTTGTTATCTGTTACCAAAACACCTGAATTAATAGATGATGGCGTGGTTGAATACGTTGTTTGTGCTGCAGAGGATATCACCGAAAAACGACTTGCTGAGGACCAGGTACGTCAACTCTCCAGAGCAGTGGAGCAAAGCCCGGTAAGCATCGTGATCACCGATCTTGAGGGAAACATAGAATATGTCAATCCTAAATTCATAGAAGTTACCGGTTATTCTTTTGAGGAAGCAGCAGGGCAAAACCCCAGGGTATTAAAATCAGGACACCAACCCGCAAGTGTTTATGAAGAATTATGGACTACCATCACCAGGGGTAACAATTGGCAGGGCGAGTTTCATAACAAAAAGAAAAATGGTGAATTATACTGGGAAAACGCCTCCATATCGCCCATTACCGATGATAAAGGTAAGATCACCCACTTTTTGGCAGTGAAAGAAGATATCACCCAAAGAAAAATCACCGAAGAAAAACTGCACATTGCCAAAGAAAAAGCAGAAAAAGGAGAAAAACGATTGCAGGAGATGTTTTACAATTTGCAGGTGGCAGAAGAAGAAACCAGAGCTGCCAATGAAGAACTGATCGCCACCTCCGATGCATTGAGAGAAAACAATACCGCGCTTGAAAAAGAAAAAGAAAGGGTAAAAGAAAGTGAAGAAAAACTACGGCTGATCACCGAAAATGCCTTTGATGGCATTTACCTGATGGAAAACAAAAGATATACGTATGTAAACGAGCGCTTTTGCAGAATCACAGGATACACAGCAGAGGAATTAACAGCTCCGGCATTCGATTATAAACAGTTACTTCCCACCAAAAGTGAAAAAATGGTCGAGGATCGGTATCAAAAAAGAGTTACCGGCGATCATCTGTCCGCCAAATATGAAATGCAGATAAAATCCAAAGATGGTACATTGAAGGATGTGGAACTGGGAACTGTTTCTTTGGGCGATAAAAATGACCTCAGGGTCATAGGTGTTATCCGGGATATCACCTTGCAAAAACTTGCCGAAGAGCAGTCAAAACAAAAAAAACTGTTAGAAAACAAAATTGCCATCGCCAAAGAGGCACTTACATTTAAGCAAAATTTTCTGGCCAACATGAGCCATGAGATCCGTACACCCCTCACAGGAATCCTGGGGATGATAGAGATATTGCACGAATCAGGTTTGACTGAAAAACAATACGAATATATTCAGATCATTCAGCAATCGGGCGAAAGTTTAAGGTCTATTGTAAATGATGTGCTCGACTTTTCTAAAATTGAAGCGGGTAAACTCATTTTAAACAAAAGCACATTTGAGTTTCATGTGATCATTAGAAGAGCAGAGAACCTGTTCAGGGCACTTTGCAAAAAACCCATTGCTTTCCACCAGAAAACAACAGGCAACCTACCCTCCTTTATATATGCCGACGAAAAAAGAATCTCACAGATCATCACCAATTTCATTTCCAATGCAGCAAAATTTACCGAAAAAGGAAGCGTAACCCTTACCACCGAATTGTTAAGAAAGGATGATCAAACAAAAGAGATCGAAATAAAAGTTTCCGTTGCTGATACGGGCATCGGGATAGAAGAGAAAAAACTCACACAACTTTTTCAACCATTCTCACAAATAGAAAATACGGATACCCGCCAGTTTGACGGTACCGGACTGGGATTGGTCATCAGCCGTGAATTGGCCATTTTGCATGGTGGAAAGGTGGGTGTTAACAGCAAACCCGATGCAGGAAGCACGTTCTGGTTTACTTTTCTTGCCCGCGAGGCACAACCCAGTGAAGTCGAAAAAGCAGACATGAAAACCACCTATGCAGACAAACCCATGCGCAAGCTCAGCATTCTGCTGGTGGAAGACAGGGTGGTCAATCAAAAGGTGATCTCATTAATGCTCAAAGCCATGGGGCACGAAATCATCGTGGCATCAAACGGCAAAGAATGCCTTGAAAAATACAAACCCGGCAATTTCGATCTCATCCTCATGGACATTCAGATGCCCGTCATGGATGGCATCACCGCAACCAACACCCTGAAGGAAACATACAGCAAACTACCACCTATAGTAGGACTCAGTGCCAACGCCTTTGAAGGCGACAGAGAGAAATACATGAAGCGAGGTTTGGATGAATACATTACCAAACCCATTGAAAAACAACATTTTTATAATGTTTTGGAAAGATTGGGGGTTGGGCAGGGATTTTAATGGAATTTTTTGATGGTGAAACCGGCAGATGCAGGAAGTTAACAGATGTACCTGTTTTTTGATAGCGTCATATGTTGAAACCAAACAAGCGAAAAAATATATATTCAAATTCTTCATAACTCCATTGTTACATTTCTTTCACCTGGAGTTAGGATGGATTTCCAGGGAAAACAGAAAATTGTTTTCTTAAATTAAATAAAATATTAAATTTAAAAAGTATATTTGCGATACAAGCACATTTTTTTCTAGTGAATAATTAATTAACAGGTCTTTAGATTGTATTGTACTTAAAAAGAAGTATAGCAGGAACACTAACAAGTAGCAGCGAAGATAAATCACAAATAGTTAATCTAATATTAATTAGTGTCAGCAAGAAAACCCTTATTTTTTATGTCTTTGATAAGAAATCGTCAAAGACAAGGCTTTCGTCTCGTTTTTTCAACGAGATGAA
>CAYMLS010000388.1:0-4639 GCA_964390665.1 uncultured Bacteroidales bacterium
ATTGCTGGTTGTCCGGGTTCTCTCGGATACCGGCCGCCATGTCCTCGAGCTCCTTCAAACTCCTGATTGAACTGGGTCTGGAAATCCTGAAGCATTACCATAATGCTGTAATCCTGATCCGATGTTTGATTCACACGGATTTTATCGCCGCTATGGCGGCACATATGAGTAATCGTACCTTCAAAACTTACTTCCGTTCCTTCATATCCGAGGGGTTCGCTAACAAGTTCAGATATTTCAAAGGTTTGGTTATCGTTGGCGGAATTTTGTCCGACCTGCCCGCAGGAAATCATAACAAATGTGATGACAGTGATCGCAAAAATGTTTTTCAGCATAATACTTATGGGTTTAATGGTTTGAAAGCATCTGTTTGTTTTAAAAAACAGACAGAATGTTATTAATTGACTAAGAATGATTTACAAAATTAATAAAATTTCTTTAATACCATAAAAGTGTGTTGATTTTTCTAACCTCTTTCAAGAATAAATACCGATAACGAAGGGATGTAAAGTTTTAAAACCTCTTTTCCATCGTTATCCTGATGGCTGAAATGTTTTGTTTCGTTGTCTATCCTGTCATATCCGCCAAATTTGCTGTCGTCTGAATTGATGATGATCTTATACTTACCGGGTGTACACTCAAAACTGTAATCGGTATAAGAATTAAATGGACTGAAGTTGAAGACAAATAAAAATTTTCCCCTTTCAAAAACAAGCACCTGATCGCCTTCATTTTGCACCCTTGGGTAGTGAAGATCTTTTTGAATGAGATTTCTTTTCTTAAAAAATTTGATCATTTCCTTGTCAAACTTATTCAAAAACTGGTACCGGAGATTCTCATTCTCTACCAACGACCATTGCCTTCTGGCATAGTGATAAGACCAATTGTTGTGAACATTAGGAAAATCAATCCATTCGGGGTGGCCGAATTCATTGCCCATGAAATTCAGGTATCCGTTGCCAGCGGTGGCAATGGTCAGCAACCGGATCATTTTGTGCAGGGCAATACCGTT
Organism: uncultured Bacteroidales bacterium; assembly: GCA_964390665.1. Lineage (GTDB taxonomy): Bacteria > Bacteroidota > Bacteroidia > Bacteroidales > UBA7960 > SKVR01. The sequence continues at coordinate 1,013 of CAYMLS010000388.1, forward strand.
TTCAACAATTATATTTTGGTGACTTACATGCATATTGTAATACATTTCTTTGTCCATCAACCAGAATATGAGTGTTTTGTCACCTACCAAAGCCTGATCATGCGATTCGGCATAATGGATGGTTTTTTCATCTTTGCGTTTGTTGGAAAGGTTGTAATACATCTCTCCCACATTCCACTTTTCAAGGGGTTTTTCTTTGATCGTTTTGATCCAATAGTCGGGAATACCCATTGCCAACCGGTAATCGAAACCATAGCCTCCCTCCTGCTGGGAAGTTGCAATACCAGGCATTCCGCTCATTTCCTCTGCCACAGTAATGGCATCAGGATATACCTGGTGTATCAGTTTGTTTGCCAGTTTAAGGTATACAATGGCATCATCGTCCTGATTACCATCATAATACTGACCATATTCAGTAAAAGAACTGCCCAATCCGTGGTCAAGATAAAGCATACTGGTCACACCATCAAACCGGTATCCGTCAAAATTATACTCATCGAGCCAGTATTTGCAATTGGAAAGTAAAAAATGCAGCACCTGATTCTTCCCGTAATCGAAACATCTGCTGTCCCATGCCGGATGGTCTCCCCTGCTTCCGTTATGAAAAAACTGATACAAGGTACCATCATAGCGGCTAATGCCTTCAACCTCATTTTTCACAGCATGAGAATGGACGATGTCCATGATCACGAAAATACCCATTTTATGGGCCTGATCAATAAGTTCTTTGAGTTCATCCGGTGTTCCAAACCTGGAAGAGGCAGCAAAAAAATTACTTACATGGTAGCCAAAAGAACCATAAAAAGGGTGCTCCTGCACAGCCATAAGTTGAATGGTATTATAACCTGATTTTTTGATTCCGGGTAGAATGTTTTGGGTAAAGTTTTTAAAAGTGCCGGTTTCGTATTCTTCTGTTGCCATTCCCACATGTGCTTCGTATACAAGCGGGGCAAACTTTTGATCTTTTTTAGGTTTGGGATGCTTAAATGTATAGGGATCTTTCGGTTCCCATATCTGAGCATTAAAAGCATGGGATTCAGAATCCTGAACAACCCGTTTTGCCCATGCAGGAATTCTTTCACCACTTCCACCCGGCCAATTTATGTGAAGTTTATAAAGATCAAGATGATGTAGTGTATCCGGAGGCAAAGCCAGTTCCCAATTCCCATTGCCAATACTTACGAATCTGAATTCATCACGAATCTCCCAATTAGAGAACCCTCCCAACAGAAAAACATCTGTGGCATTGGGTGCCCATTCTCTTATGATCCACCGTTTTTTTTCTTTATGTAAACCGTAAAACAAATAGCCAACGGCGAAATCAGACAGTTTCATTTCATTTTGGGTCAGTTCTGATTCTTTTTGCTGAGCCCTTTCCCATCGCCCCATGATAGGTTCAATGAAATTTTTCAAATAAGGATCATTATTTACATATGCCGGAAATTCCATAATTTAAAATTTAAAAGTCTTTTTCACAAAATAAAGGACTGAAAAGCAACTTGTCTATGACAAAATATCGTTAGAACTGTTGCTAATTTGTGTCAGTCCGTAAAAGCTATGTCTGAACTATAATGCCCGAATCCAATTTAACAATTATGCAATTTTGAAAGTCAAAGTTCTTGTCGAAAAACGGCATGACTTTTTGCACAACAGGCATATCAGAGAAATCGGACATTACTGATAGAGACCAACAATACAAATTTACGCAATTAATACTACACACTGCAAATTATATTTGATCATTATGATAGCAACGATAAAACCATCGTTCATTTGTTATCTGGTGATATTTTGTCATTTGCCCTTTAAAAGTCAGGAGTGAATATTTGTGATTTTTGAATCAATGATCATTCTGCTTTTTATCGTAATTCTCAAGAGTTATTTCGTGTATTTTAGCAGTAATGGAAACAAATTTTTTTTCTTGCTGTTTAAATGGTGATTATTTTATAATTTTGAAAAAAATTCGCGATCAATAATTTTAATCCCCCTTTATTATGACTTTCAAGAACATTTTCACACCCCGCGTGCTAATCATTGTCGGAATTATAGTATTTGCAGCCATCATGCGTTTAATACCTCATTACCCTAATTTCACGCCCATTGCTGCAATTGCTCTCTTTGGCGGTGCACATTTAGGCAAAAAATGGCTGGCATTCTTTGTGCCTCTGTTTGCCCTCTTTCTTTCCGACCTGATCATTGGGTTTCATGCCTGGATGCTTCCGGTTTATGTAAGTTTTGCCATCGTGGTACTTCTGGGACATCAGATCAGAAAATCCATCAGTGTGGGAAGTGTATTTCTGGCATCTGTATCCTCTTCCTTGCTGTTTTTCCTGGTTACCAATTTTGCAGTCTGGGTAGGAAGTCCTTATTATGCGCAATCTTTTGCAGGTTTAATGCAATCATATACCATGGGAATCCCCTTTTTCCATACCGCTTTATTAGGTGATCTTTTTTATAATTCAGTATTCTTTGGAAGTTTTTATTTTATTACCCGCACTTATCCTTCTTTGATACCCATGAAGGTAAAATCATAAACAGTGCTTAAAAAAACGCTATTTGCTGCATTTGGGTTGCTTTCAAAACAGGATCGAAGAACACCCAATGTGGTTCAAACCACAATTACCTGAAAGTTCCAGAATGCATTGAATAATACCAATGTAAGGTCTGGATTGCAAATAGAAACGGATTTTTAACGGATCTGAAACTTCAGATTAGTTTGACAATAGCATCTTTTTCAAAACAAAAAAGCAGGGAACAAATAACATGTTCCCTGCTTTTTTTGTTTTCAGTGTTTGTGGGATGAGGATCGTTGATCCTTTATCCTTTTTCATCGGCGTGTTGTCGGACTAAATATCTTATCATATTATTGTTCGGTAAAATTGTAAATACCTTCTGTGCTAAACTTTGTATTGGCGAGTTGGTCCGGGTTGTCTTTTACAAAGAAGATCACATCATTGAAATCTTTATCACCGCCCGGAAGTCTTACATCTTCAAAAGCGACGATCAGGTCATCGCAAACAGTACCAATAAAAGTGATACTTTGCTTATGCCCGTTGTGGTTCAGATGTTTATCTGAATAATTCGTATAAATTCCATCTGTTGTTTGTCCGTTTGCCCAGCCTTGGGATACCAGATAAAAACCAATCACTGTATTGGGGGGAAAAGTTCCGCTGCCCAACTGAACCTGGTAACCGGGTTCCAATGCACCGCCTTCATTCACCATAGAGATATTCGGGAATACAACATGTTTTTCAAGGTCCTCTGCGGTCAATGGAGGATTATCTGCCGGATAGGCATAATATCCGAGGGTATTTTTCCATCCTGCCCCTTCCCACATAAAGGTAACATACGCTTCGGTTTCTTCTGAGGTAATGATTTGGTGAGATAACTCATCCGCGAAAAGATAGGGTTTGTTTTCCATTAAATTTTCTTGTTCGGGGAGGATTTCAATCACGCTGGTATAAAACCCCGGGCATGGTTCACTCTCCTCATAGTCATCAGGCAAACCATCATCAACTCCAATAGAAAGGATTTTTAATCCGCCCAGTCCGCTTGCTACAAAAACAATATCATCTTTTGAGGTCACAAAATTCGATGAATTCATATCCTCAAAAACCATCTCTCCCA
>CAYMLS010000389.1:0-4596 GCA_964390665.1 uncultured Bacteroidales bacterium
ATTGAAGACGGTTATTTCAGCAAAACAGATGCAGCTGTGGTTTTTCAAAGAATAGACAAAAGAAACCACGAGATCAGGTATATTTATCATGGAAATGATGGAACAGCAATGCCCTGGAATGACACGGCACAACTGGACATGATCAAAAAAGAGGTGCGCGAAGCTGTCATCAGCAAAATATTTGATGTGGCACGAAGATTCTCGATCATTCGCTTTGATGCTGCCATGACCCTGGCAAAAAAACATTTCTCACGATTGTGGTATCCCAGACCTGGATCAGGCGGCGATATTCCATCCCGGGCTGACTATGCCATGAGCAAAAAACAGTTCGATGAACTGTTCCCCGTGGAATTCTGGCGGGAAGTGGTAGACAGAATGAACGAACAAATGCCGGAAACTCTTCTGCTGGCGGAAGCTTTTTGGTTTATGGAAGGGTATTTTGTGCGTACACTCGGTATGCACAGGGTATACAACTCTGCTTTTATGCACATGCTCAAAAATGAAGAAAATGAAAAATACCGCGACCTGATCACCAATACGCTCGAGTTTGAACCTGAAATTCTCAAAAGGTACGTCAATTTCATGAGCAACCCCGACGAAGAAACCGCTATCAGCCAGTTCGGTGCCGGCGACAAATACTTCGGTGTATGCGTGCTCATGTGCACACTGCCAGGATTACCCATGTTTGCTCATGGACAAATTGAGGGATATCACGAAAAATATGGCATGGAATACCAACGTGCCTATTACAATGAAAACCCCGAACAATGGCTCATCGAAAAACATGAAAATCAAATATTCCCCCTTACCCAAAAAAGATATTTGTTCAGCGAAGTGAATCACTTCAATATTTTTGATTTCCTGGACCACTATGGCAATATCAATGAAAATGTATTCGCCTACACCAATCTTTTTCGTCACGAAAAAGCACTGGTGCTCTACAACAATAAATATGAAAGGGCACAGGGGAAAATACAGTTTTCTGCCCCAAAACTTACACGAACTCCAAACGGGAAAGAATCCCTGAGTGTTAGTTTGGCTGAGGCACTCCATATCAAAGATAACCCCAATACCTATTATCTTTTCAGGGAACATTTCTCCGGATTGGAATACCTGAAAACCGGGCAGGAGATCCATCAAAATGGTTTTCAATGGGAACTGCAGGGATTTGAATACCGCATTTTCTGGGAGTTCCAGGAATTATATGATACCGATGGGCAGATCAGCAAACTGTATTGGAAAATTGCAGGAAACGGTATCGGTTCCCTTGAAAAAGTCAGAAAAGAAATGATTATGGAACCACTACACCAATCACTGGAAGCGGTTTTCCATGATGATATGATTGATTTTGTGATCAACAATGTATTGAACGAACGCAGAAGCACATCCGAAAAACTGGGATATACACTGATGAAAAGCCGTTTTAAAAATCTGGTGGCGAAAATTGTGGAAGGAAATTATACCCAAAGGCAAGTGAACACAGAAAAAAACAGTGAACACTTTACAGAACTCGTAAAATCGGTGGAGAGAACTTTTGACTTTGTAAAAAACAATGAGCACCTGATCGCCAAAGTACTGCAAAGAGCAGGTACTTCTTCTCTTGATGACATGCTAACCATGGGAAGCAAATCAACATACAGGGAAAATGCTATTTTGATGCTGGCACTGCTAACCCTTCAGTCTGCCACTAAAATGAGTGATGAAGATAGCGAAACCTTCCTGTTTGGTAAACTTCTACTGGATTGGCCCCTGGAAAGAGTTTTGGCAAAAACCGGAAAAGGGCATCAGGGAAAACAAAAGGACATGAACCTGATCCGGATCTTGTTGTCTTACGAAAATTTTCATTCCGAACAAGCAAATGAAAGGAAGGAAGATCTGCAGGAAAAAGATACAACATTTTCAATCAATTCCAAAAAGGAGAAAAGAAGAATAACAAATGACAACAGTAATCATCAAAAATTGATTTCATTTCTTCAATTAAAGAACGTTCAGGATTTTCTGGGGGTTCATGAATATGAGGGAGTGACCTATTTCAGTAAAGAAAGATTTGAGGAACTCATCAAATGGATCTTCACCCTGAATATACAAAAGGTTTTTTTATCAGATGCTTTTGAGGATAGTAAAACAACATCAGATAAAGACCAGCTCATCAGGGAAAAGATCGAAAAAGAGATCCTTGTCTACCTTCAAAGGATCGAATCCGCAGAAAAAAGCGGATATGTTTTTAATCAACTCCTTTCTCTGATGCAGGATACTGCAAAAGATAAACAGCAATAAAACGTGAATGTAGCTTCCAGAAAATCAAATTCCTGACACCAGGCGTCTTTTTACCTTTTCTTTGCAAAAACAAAAGTGAAAATCTGGTTCATCTGTTGATAATTTGATTAAGATGGGCCCCGTTCTTTTCTTACGGGGGAACTCGCCAACAATATTCATATTGCATGTTTTGCCATGCTGCGAAATCTAATCAGCTGCGTGCGTGTCAATATTTTTGTCATGGGTCGGTTCATCGGATTATTTTATACCTTTATCAGTGCTTTTACCCTGTAAAAAAACAGCACCGCACGAATGATAATGGTTTACAAAGATATCTGGTAACAGGGTCATGAATATTCATTAACGACATTTGGAATGGATAGAAACCCATGAAAGAACATTCCATGAGAAAACAAATAAAACATTTACTTCTTCTGTTTTTTTTCTTGTCTGGATTCCTCTCTAATACATTTGCCATGATGCAGGAAAATACCCTACTGCTTCCATGGCTCGAAAATGAATTTCCCTTGCGAAACCAGAACTGGTCAATCAGTCAATGCCCACAAACATCTTTTTTGTTTTTCGGCAACTCCGAAGGACTTATTGAGCACAACGGCATTTCGTTTAAAAAAAATGAACTGCCCGGCGATCTTCCTGTTCGGGCAGTTTGTGCGCATGAAACAGGAAAAGTATTCACAGGTTCTTTTGAAGAATACGGATACTGGCAGTACAACGAAAGGGGGAATCTCCACTACACTTCACTACGATCTCTTTCGCCCATGGAAAGCAATGATGAGATCTGGAAAATATATTCAACGCCCGAAAAGGTTTATTTTCAATCATTTACAACCATTTATGTTTATGATTTTGAGAAAGTTGAAAAATTTAAAGCACCCTATACCATGCTTTTTCTTCATCAGGTGAAGGATGAATTTGTGGTACAGATCATCAACGATGGCCTGTATTACTTCAAACAAAATGAATTCGTCTTTATTGAAGGAAGCCAGGAATTTAATAACAAAAAAGTACATGCCATCATCCCCTACACAGAAGATCAGTGGTTGATCTGTACCAACAACCATGGCATCTATCTTTACGATGGAAAATCTTTCACTTATTTTGATTCACCCGCTTCTGATTTCCTCAAATCTTTTAATTGCAACAATGCACAGCAAATCAGCGATACTTCATATGTTTTCGGTTCCATCCTTAATGGTTTGATCATTACCGGAAAAAACGGGCAGATACAAAGAAACTACAACACACTCAACGGGCTGAATAACAATACCGTACTTTCACTTTTTCTGGACAACGATGCCGGGTTGTGGACCGGTCTTGACGAAGGCATCAACTATGTCGATATGCTGAATCCTTTCACTCACTACAAAAGCAGAAACGGAAATCTGGGCACGATCTATTCGTTGCTTGTTGACAGTGATCATTTGTACATCGGCACCAACCATGGTTTGTTCAGGGCAAAAATACAATCCCGAAAAAACATTTTCCTGTTTGATGATCTCGAATTTATTCAGGGGAGCAAAGGACAGGTCTGGACACTGGAACGCATGGGAGATCAGATCATTTGTGGACATAATGATGGAACATTTGCTGTAAAAGGTAACCAAATGCAACAGATCTCTGACATTACTGGCGGGTGGTCTTACGTGCTACACAATGATCATTTAGTGGCGGGAACCTATACCGGTATCATCGTTTTTGAAAAAGACACTACCGGACAATGGAAATTTCGCAACAAGATCAGCAACTTCACTGAACCCACGCGATACCTTGAAGTCGATTACCTTGGGTATCTCTGGGCATCTCATCATCAAAAAGGGATCTATAAAATTGAACTCTCTTCTGATCTTTCAGAGGCAATAAGGGTGGAACATTACCCTGACATAGGGGGAAAGAATTTCAATGTAAGGGTGTCGAAAATAAACAACAGAGTGGTGTTTTCCACAACCGACAATATCTATACATACGATTTTGTGAGAAACGAAATCGTACAATTTAACACACTAACGGCGAATATTGAGGAATACAAAAACGCCTGGCACATTGTGCATCATCAGGCAAACCAATATTGGTTCATAAAGGAAAATAAAATTGCACTCTTTGAAATCGCCAGGGATTTCCTGGCCGAAAAAAAATATGAGATCAACCAGGAAAATATTCAGCTACCTCAAAGAAAAATACAACCTGTTTCCATGAATGAACAGGTTTTTCTGTTGCCCAACCCCCAGCATTTCGATGCCTATGATCTTACTTTTCATAATGCCAGAAAAAAACAACACAAACTAAGTTTCCAAAAGCTCTCTTTTTATGGAAAAAAGGATA
>CAYMLS010000390.1:0-4595 GCA_964390665.1 uncultured Bacteroidales bacterium
AAACCAACCTGAATACATTGGTTGAGTTACTTGCTGAGTCCACCACCATATCCACAGGAGTTCCCATCAGCTATGTGGTGAGAAGTGTTTATAACAACCAGATCGTTGCGGTTCAGCTGGCAACAGAATACGATGTGACCAATTGTGAGCCTGCACCTTCAGGAGGCGAACCTGCCTATACCGCCCACTGGAGAAATAATGTTCTTAGTGAACTTGGACCCGTAGGAGCAGCATTTTCCACCAAAGACACTGAATTTATTCTCATTGATGAAACGGGAACACAATTTATGCGAAGTAATGTTGGCGTACTGGAAGGTCCTTTTCCCATCACTGATTTAGCTGAAGGCGACCCCGCTTTCGATGCCATTGGGGCAGCTGTCAATATTGATGGAAATAATTTTAATGGAGCATGGATACAAATTTTCAACACAGCAGGAACCCATTTTTCTTACATTTCAGGTTCAGGTAGTTTCAGTTCACAATCACAACCCATCACCAACATGGGCGAAGGGAATAACCCTTTCAGTTTGAATGGCATAGGTGCGGGTGGTTTTCTCTCAAAAAGTAATGATGGTCCATCCAGTCGCATTATTTTTAATCAGGAAGGAGATAAATATGCACATTATACCAACAACCCCAACAGTTTCAGTCAGGTTTGGGAAACAACCAACTGGGATCCACCCTTCCAGGTGAAAAAAGTGGGCGCTTTGTTAGGGTTTTACTTAGGCAACCAACGATATCATATCGTATTTAACCATTTGGGAACCCAATACGCTGTTTGGGAAACCGGTGGTTCTGAATGGATGGGGCCTTATGATCTTTAATGATTTCTAAAAAATCAATATATGATGAACAGAACATTTTTCCTGCTCATACTGATGATATTGATTGGCAAGGTTGGTTTTGCTCAAAATCCGCAATTAGATAGTTTGTTGCGGGTTTACGAGCAGCAGTCCGCCGATACCAACCGGTTGAAAACACTCAACCATATCATCAATGCAACCATGTATAGTGCTCCTGCCCAATCAGAAAAGTATGCCAGGGAGCAATTATCATTGGCCAAACAACTTGACTCGAAAAAATTTGAAAGCCTATCCAATTTCCACCTCGGGGTATTGAAAAACAACCAGGACAGGTACGATGAAGCACGGTCTCTTTTTGATCAATCCTTCCAACTGGCATCTGAAATAGCCGATTCCATGAGAATGGTTTTGGCGATCAACGGAAGGGCGGTAATGGAGATGAATCTGGGCAATTACGAGACTGCAGATTCTTTGAATGAGATCAATATTGATATTCTGGGAAGGCGTGATGATCAGTATCGCCTTTCCAATGCTTATGGTATCAAAAGCAGGATCAATCAAAGCATGGGAAATTATAATATTGCCTATCAGAATGCCCTGCAGGCCGTAAACATTCTGGAAGATTTTGATAAACCCATACGCCTGGCGGATGCCCTTGTTCATTTATCTGACGTGGAGTATGCTTTGGGTAATATAAACAAAGCCATACAACACAATGAAAGGGCACTTTTTATATACCGCGAATTTGATGATGTCCTGTATCAGGCACAAGTGCTGAGCAATCTTGGTGGTATGTTGGTAGAAACGGGTGATCATGAGCAGGCACTCACCTACCTGAATCAGGCCTTAGAAATGGCGGACAGCGCCCAAACAGTCAGTATCAGAGCCAATACATTGAATAATTTGGCAGATATGTATCTTCAAACAGGGCAACGTAATGAATCACTCAGGCAACTTGTTGAGGCTCTGGAACTTTTTACCCAAATCAATGACCAGCACGGGAAGGTACAATCACTACTTCTGATCGGAGAAAACAGAATCTCATCTAAACAATATGTTACTGCAAATGCTGAACTGACGGAAGCCCTGGACATTGCTGCCGACAGATCATTATTACCCGAAAAAGCCAAGGCATACCAGTTGCGCGCTACCGCCATGGAAGAGAGTGGCAACCTGGGTCAGGCGATTGAGGATCTGAAAAATCACAAAATACTCTCAGACAGTATTTTCGCTGCCGAAAAAATGGAGCAAATAGAAGAATTAAGAATCATCTATGAAACAGAGAAGAAAGACCAGGAGATTGAACTGCAGCGTTTTCATCTGCAATTGATGCAGGAAAAACAAAAGAACAACCGCATCAGTATTGCACTGCTGATCATCCTTTTGGTTTTTGTTGTGGTCACAACATTTCTCACCATCAAATACCTGAGAAATAAGCTGCAACGCAAAAAAATGGAGTATGAAACATCCCAGAAACTGCTCGCTATGAAAAAGCGGGAAATGACGACCCAGGTTTTGCAGATTGCACAAAAAAATGAAATGATCGCCGAGTTAAAGGAAACCATGGAGAAATGGAAAAGCAAAAGTCCTGATCCTGCCTTCTACCGCCAGATCATCACTAAGATCAATATGGATACTGTCAATGAGAATGCATGGGTACGTTTCAGGGTATATTTTGATGAGATGCATCAGGGGTTTGAAGAAAAAATAAAAGAAATAGCACCCGACATTACTCCGGGAGAGATGAGATTGATAGCTCTTATTAAACTCAACCTGAGTTCACAGGAGATGGCATCCGTGCTGAACATCTCGGCAGATGGTATCAAAAAGGCCCGATACAGGGTACGAAAAAAACTGAAATTGCAACAAGGTGAATCTTTGGAGGGATTTATCACCACAATCCATACAACTGAACCAACCCTGGTATGAAAAATCTCCCAAAAATAATGAAACAGATGAAGAATAGAAAACCAACATAAACAAATGTTTAATAATTGATCTTAATTTCAAATAGAACTATTCGCTTAAATAGTTCTTGTATACAATCAAATTTTCAAATCATGCGAAAAAACCTTCTGATCATCCGGCAGGGTTTGTACCCGTTGAATTTTATCATTTTTATGATCTTTTGCATTCCCTACTATTCTCTCTCCAACAATCCTTATGAGGAAAGAGATTATGTATATTCCGTTAGTTATCATGGAAACACACTCTGGAACCCTGGTCTCAATGCCGGTTTAGAGATCCCCCGATCTTTCGAAACCACTCCCGGCAGGAAAGACCAAACCATTTTGAAGTATAGATTTCTGCAGGCAGATGCCGGATTTTTTGCAGACCGAAGAATTGAATTTGCTGTTTATGCAAACGGTGGATTCAGCTGGCGCAGGCAAAAAGAAGGCAAATCTTTCTGGCAATTGGGTGTGAGTCCTTTGGGTTTTTATCGCTCTTTTCTTCCCAATACTTACGAATTTACTGATCAAGGATTGGTTACCGGAACCGTGGAAAGACGCAGGTTTGCGGGAAACTTTTATTTTGCTCCTGCCATCAGTGTGCAAACCGGTAAAATTTCATCCTCCAGTCCCCTGAAAAACTGGTTTGCAGAAATCAACCTTATTACACTCATGCCCTACAACACCTACATCATGCCTTTGGTCAATGTAAAAGTGGGGTATCGTTTATTTCAAATCAATCCATCCAACTAAAACAAACAAAACATGAGAAAGATACAAATCATAACCCTAATCATATCATCCCTGGTGCTCTTTTCATCCTGTACAAAGGATGAATTACTCCAGATCAACGAATCATTTTACCTGCGACATGCTGGTGCCGATATGCCCGTGCACGTGCATGGAAATTTTGAAGAAAGAATATTGCTGGTTACCCTGCATGGAGCAGGTAGTTTTGGATTATCCTTCCGCGACAGTGCATTCACATCCATACTGGAGGAAGAGTATGCAATTGTTTACTGGGATCAACGCGGACAAGGGTCTTCTCAGGGCAGCTATCCTGCACCTGAAGACATCGTAGATACCATGTCGAAAGACATCTTCGCACTGGTAATGGTATTGAGAGAAAAATATGGAGAGAGTACCAGCATTTATCTTATGGGACATAGCTTTGGCGGATTACTGGGAATGGATGCACTGATCTACCACAACCTTCAGCAATTCGTTAGTGGATGGATTTCTGTAAGTGGTGCATTCAATTTTGATGATGTTCAGATTGCAAGATGGGCAACTATGAGAGCAGTGGCTGATGAACAGTTAGGACTCGGCAACAGTATTGACGAATGGGCTGGGATAAAAAATGATCTTTTTGAACTGGATCCTGAAAACGATGATGATTATGATGCTATCCTGTCGTTTGTGCCACAGGCAAACTCACTGCTGATTAACGACGGGATAGTTGTTCAACCTTCCCTTTCCTGGCAAAGGTTTTACAACTCAGCCATGGTTAGTAACCCGCTTCGGTGGTTTTTTTCACATATGTTTAACCAACCTGTAAACCAGGCCATTGAAGATGAAGCATCGCTAAGCAACGAACTTGATCAAATTACCATTCCATCACTATGGATATATGGAAAATATGATTTTAGCGTACCTTATTTGATAGGTGCCCAGGGATTTGAAAATATTGGTTCCGATTTTAAAGATTTCTACCTTTTTGAGGAATCATTGCACCATCCCTACGATACCGAACCTGGTTATTTTGCCGAAAGAGTTTATTCGTTTATCAATTCAGTGGAGAATAATTGATGGAGATTCTGTAGTTTTTGCATAACCATTTTGA
>CAYMLS010000391.1:0-3479 GCA_964390665.1 uncultured Bacteroidales bacterium
TGTTTTGAAGGCGAGACCAACGCAGCAATTGGCGTTTTCTTGCAAGCACTATTTAAAGTTTTGATGCATTGCCATTAACGTTAACCGAAACATCAACAAAAGAAGCGTTGTAGGAGAAGGAAATCGAATTCCCGCTAATAGACCCGGAACCAGATACACCAACACTTTCACCGGCACTGATAATGGTTTGCTGGGGGATAACAAAAGAATTGCCATCTACAGATGCAGTGATGGTTTCGGATGGTTCTCCTGCAAAACCCGATAAAAGAATATTCCGTTCGTTTCCGGAAGATCTGGTAATCGTAAAAGTATAGGTATCGTTAAAAGTAGAACCATCGAATACAAAACTTTCAGTAGCCCTCCATGTACCTTCAAATGCCTCTCTGGGGTCTGCCTCTTCATCTTTTGAGCATGCTGATAATAAGACTACTATGCCGATTAAAATAGTAGACATCATAAAACTTTTCTTTTTCATAGATTTGAATTTTTAAATGAATGATTGATTTGTTTGTGGAAATGATTACTGTAATGTATGATAAATTTGGATTTTTCTAAAGGTAACCCCCTCTTTATCTGTAATATGTAAAATATACGCGCCACTCCTTAGTCCACGAACCGGGAGATCGTAAGTATCCGTATCGGTAGCATGGGCTAAAACGATCCTGCCTGTAAGATCAAAAACCTCGATTCTGTTCATGACAACCGGGTTTTCGATCCTTATATATTCAGATGCAGGGTTGGGAAAAACCTTTATTTCATCAGTTGTATTTTCCCAGACATGGGTGGCAGACTCCAGGAAAGCCCTGAGTGTAACATCTGTTTCCGGCATGGTGAATATAAATTCGGGTTCGGAAGAGACAACGGTACCGCCTACCCTGAACCAATTGAGAAAACCAAACCCTGAGGCAGGAGCAACCGATATCAGTATTTCTGTGCCCGCGGTGTATTGCCCGTTACCCGACACTGTACCTCCGTATGCTGGTGATGCTTCTAAGGTAAGGACATATTGTGATGCGGATGATGAAGTAAAGTCAGCAGAGAGCGTAACATCAGCGGAGGGCATATGATAAATAAAATCCGGTTGGGTGCTCAGTACGTTTCCGTTTTGTTTCCAACTAACAAAATTGTAACCCTCAGATGCTTCCGCGGAAACAAGAATCTGCTCACCCGCCTGGTAATTACCCGAACCCTGAAGTGTTCCGGCACCATCGGGTTGAGAGGATAAAGAAAGTTGCCACGTATCGGGTATTTGTTGCTGTTGAAAAACTGCAGTAAGTGTCAGATTCCCTACAGGCATATTAAATGTATAGGTAGGTTGGGTGCTTACCGTAAAGTTTCCATCCCGCCATCCAACAAAATCAAAATCATTACCGGGAGAGGCATTGATGGTTACCTGCTGACCCGCTTGATATTGTCCTCCACCAGAAACAGAGCCTCCGTTGGAAGGGTTTGCCACAAGGGTTACGGTATACTCAGAGGGTTGCCCCTGGCTGAAATTGGCGATGAGGGTCGTATGGGATGCAGGCATTGTAAAGTTAAATCCGGAAGCTGTGCTAACCACACTGCCTGAGGCATTGGTCCAGTTTTGAAAAGTGAATCCATTGTTAGCAGTTGCAGAAACAAAAACTTGTTCTCCCGGTTCATATTCTCCACCACCACTTACAGTACCACCATTGGTGGGATTCGCCTGTAAACTCAGGTTGAAAGCAGGGTTTGAAGAAGAGGAGTTACCCCATATCTGCATGGCAACGTCATGATTCAGTGCCTCGTTTTTCTGACCTGAACCTTTTCCCATAAAGGATGGATACCTTTGATGATCGAAACCATTCTTATTGTTATGATTGATCTGACTGGAAAAAGAATCGCCCGCGCTGGAGTTGTGCCAAAGAAACCAGCCGTTTCCTCCCGCAGATTGTACTGATATCCATCCGCTGCTGACGGGCACAGAAGGAATGTCAAGCTCGAACCGCCATACATTAAACCCGTTATTCCAGGGAGTTTCTGGTGTAATGGATGTGGTTTGTACGTTAAGGTGCTCTGCCACAGGATTATTCCAATCGGGAGCGTTGGCAGCGGGGTTATAAAACCGGATGTTAAAAAGCAGGTTGGAACCTGGTTCAACATTATTCCACTGATCATTTTCGTAAACAGCATACAACCCATAAACGACAATTTTTTCTGCATTACCGTTCATGTTGGAAAAATTCTCAGCAACTTCATAATTTACATTCGTTTGAGTGGCACTAACAGCACCACTTTTTTCGTTTTCCACAGATTCGGCAGGATGGTCCATCAGTAATTGCAAATCACCCCCATTTCCGCCTCCTTCCGTCATGGCTGTTATCAGTACATCGTCAATCAGCCACCAGTAATCCCATTGCCCCATCCAATGAAATTTTATCCTGACATTGTTTTGTCCCTGAGCGATGGAAGTGATATCAAAAGTGCTTACGAGGGGATTGCTTTCAGAGTTAAAACTGTCATCGGGAGCATTGTTCCATTCATAAAGAAGCGTTTGGGTAGAAAAATTGTCTGTGGAGATATATACTGCAATATCTGCATTGCCAAAGGTGCGGGCGAGATGCTCCAGGGAAAAGGTTATGGAGGTAAGATCGCCATGCTGAGCAAAATTGATGGAGGGAGAGACCAGTTCAACATTTTCATTGATCCCTTCATTGCCATTACCGTCTGAATCAAGAATGAGGTATCCGTTGGTTGTCGTGGTAGAATTTAGCTGTCCACCCCAATCTCCGCCAGTATCGGTCCACTGAAAACCAGGAAAACCAGAGGGAGCAATTACATTATTTTCCCAGCCGGCAGGAAAACTATTGGCAAAGTCTTCCGAAAATATCTCTATCTGGTCAGGTTCTTCTCCACCATCATCATCTATGAGTGCGTTTGCGGCCAATAATGCGGCATGTGCATTGAGGCCGCCAGCCCCGAGCATACCTGTAAAACCAGGGTTGGTCTGATAAACATCATCCACATTTTGAATGATAAGATCATACAATTCCATGGGAGTAAGGGTAACCTGCCCATCCAAATGCGACAGAACGAGTGCTCCTACGCCCGAAACGTGCGGGCATGCCATAGAGGTACCCGACTCAAAGCCGTATTGACTTTCAGCAAATGTACTTGCCACATCGGTGCCGGGGCCTGAAATGTCTATCCAGGGGCCAAAGTTGGAGAAATCACTTTTGACCCCGTTAAAATCATAGGATGCAACAGCCATTGCTCCGGGATAAACACCCGGATACCAGGCATCATTGCTGTTATCGTTTCCTGAGGCAAAAATAGCGATGCCTCCGTTCATAGCGGTACCCCCGCCATTTATGTTGAAGTAATCAATGCCATCAAGGGTCGACTGGTTATAAAACCCCGGAGTTGTAAAACCCCAGCTATTTTGCGAAATTGCCACTCCATTGTTGGCCTGATAGACATATAATGCCAGGTTGGATAATCCATGGTTTCCCTGCAGC
>CAYMLS010000391.1:3489-4564 GCA_964390665.1 uncultured Bacteroidales bacterium
CATCAACCTAACCCCGTTTCCTGTTCCGCTTCCGCCTGCAACACCGGCAAGGCCGATATTGTTGCCGGTTACCGCTGCCACTGTACCCGCCACATGGGTTCCATGATCATCCGGAGTGGTAGAAGTACCCTCAGGACCGATTTCATTCCACATATTTGCCTGCAGGTCGGGATGATCATACTGCACTCCTCCATCCACAATGGCAACCAGGATATTGGGATTGCCTTTCTGAACATCCCATGCAGCGGGAAGTTTGATGTCAACACCGGGTGTTCCGCCAAACTGTCCGGTGTTGTTATAATGCCATTGATTGCCGGCATAGAAAGGGTCGTTGGGTGTCCAGCGACCGGCAGCTTTTACATCTTCCTCTATATATCGGGTCTCACCGATGGGTTTCACCAAACTGATCTTGTAAACCGGTTCGGCAAAATCTACGATTTCCATTTTCATTAAATCCCTCACCAGCGAAATTACATCAGATCTGTGATCAAACGTTAGTTCATACCACAAATCAAAACCCCAGGCCTTATGTTGTGAAGCATACTTTTGGGAAACCGGCGACTTTTCGTTTAATCCGTAAAGTAAAGGGGTAAGCGCTTCGACCCCGTATTGCTTGCTTAAAACATCCATCTTAGGATGACCAGATTCAACATATCCTTTTTCCGATGCCATCAACCGGTTGTCTCCGGGCAAAATGCTTTTTGCAGCGGGAGTAAATCTTACATGTACTTTCCCTTCTTCGTAGGCTTCTTTGGGGACGTTGTTTAGATCAAGGGGAGGTCGGATGCCCCTTACCACCCTGTGTCCGTCAACATATTTTGTTGTTGCCGTATGCATAGGGTTATATCTCATTGATGTGACATTGGGTGAGTTCTTTTTCAAAGGTCTTTGGTGGGCATTAGACATTTTCGTGCCCGTTGCCAGAAAAACAAACACCAAAAAAAATGGTATACTGACAACCAGAGATTTGTAAATGTTCCTGTTCATAATAAAATTGATTTTAAGGTAGGATGAAATCTTGCTAATATTGCTTTCATCTGTTTATAATTTGATTAAATAGGTCCCCGTTCTTTTC
>CAYMLS010000392.1:0-4559 GCA_964390665.1 uncultured Bacteroidales bacterium
AATTTGTCTCATTTTATCGTATTTACGTCTGACTTCTTAAATTGGGCATAACGTTAAGTGTAAGAATAGTAGCCGACTGCGTGGCACTTTCCTGTCAAATAACAAGTAAGTTGAAGCGGGCTACAACCCTTGAATTTACTACTGTCTCGGCTATTATTTTTACACATTGTTACCTGCTGGGCTTTATTCTTTAGTAAATTTATTTTCATTCTTAGCACTGTCTTAATTTTGTTTTTCGGGTCTGCAAAAAAGCGATGGAAGACGGACAAGCTCTTTTGCAATTTTTGGACAGTGTGATGGATTGTGCGAATTGCAAATGTGCTTGGCTGTGTGCGAAGGCCATCACTCAAAAGTCATTTTTAAATCACATAATGATTCATAAATTTCAACATACTGGAATTCTTTGATATTAATAGCACTGGTTTTTAAAGACTCAATTAAACTTTTCCAATATGAGCCAAGAAGACAGACACGAACATTTAAAATAGTTTTGGTATAAAGTAGATCCCAAATGACAAAAAGCTCATTTATAGTACCTATCATTCCTTCTTGAACAATGATTAATTCGGAAGCAGATATTTTTTTTGATCCAACTGTTAGTATTCTAAGTCGTTCAAAAAGATCATTTGCTTTTAATTCTTCTGTTATAAATTGGTTTGCCTTTTTGGGATCAAATGATTTATTAGTAATTCCTATACAGATACCATCTTTGTTTTTAACTCCTTTTGAAACAGCCTCCATGAGACCATAATATCCACCATTTTTTACGGTGTATCCTTTTTCAGCTAAAAATTCACCAAGCAAAATGCCCTCTTGATATTGAGGACTACTTTCTTTAAATTCAGACCCTCCAAATGTTGTTGCGTATTTTTTCATGTTTATCTTATATTTGTATATATTATAGGATGGCTATTTCATCTACTCTCTTTGATTTAAGATGTGTTTTGATATATTGAAGAATAATTCCTCAACAAATTTTTCTATAGAGTAATTATTTTTTAAATATTCATATCCTATTTCTCCTAGATACTTTCGTGAATCTGAATTATTTATTAACTGCTTGAACGCATTATACCAATCATTATCAGATTGTGGAGCAATCCATCCTTCAGGAAAATCCCTAATGTACTCTTTCATTTTCCCATCTATTATTACAGGTTTCTTATATTTAAGCCATTCTAAAGGACTCCAACTTGATTTATGCAGAAAATCGGGCTTCCGAGGTCTAAATCCAATATCTACTTGCGACATATTATAATCGAATGTTTCTAATCTCCATGGCACATGACGAATTACAATTTCATCAGGAAAAGATTCCTTAGTATAGTTTTCATTTGTTATGAATAAGTAATCTACGTTGAAACTCTGCTGAACTTCAAAAAGCACCTTTGATAACATTGGCACAGGGTATTCCCAGCCATGAAAACCAATTGTGACTTTAGGAGTAGTGTCTTTTGGAATTGAAAGTGTTTCGTAATATAAACTAGCATTATGTGGTTCAAATAATTTTATAACTGGAACATCTGTTTCTATTTGTTCTAAATATTCCTCTGTAAAAGAATTAAAAACCACAACCATGTCTACAAGGTCTTCCAAAGAACCTAAATTATGATTCTCCTCTGGTACATAAAAATATATAATAGCATATACCTTTCCTTTCAAAAAGGAAAGGTATTGAAAAAGCCAAAGTGATTCGTTTTCAGTCTTTCCGCTGGGCAGATACTTGTCCATCACTATCACAATGTCATCCTTCCTGTAGGTGAAACTATAATCTCTTCCTGTAACAAGAACATTATTTATTTTAGGAAAATTACTTGCAATGTATTGATAAGGATAATAACAGGTTATGCGACTACTGGCTAAAAGATAATTCAGAGGAGCCCATACAATTCTATTTTGTATTTCTAATTTTTTATTCATTTTCTTAATTTCCAAAAAAATTCATGTGCTTGTTCATCCTTTCCATTAAAAGCATGATGTCTTATTTGTGATATATAGTTGATTGCTAATTGTGATCTATATATTTGCAATAAATTACATTTCTCATTGATTTCATTGGTGATAGGTATTTTCCTTGGCGATGGTTCAAACTCCATAAACGTTTCTCTATAGTTTGAAGCATATGGCAAGTCTTCATATCCCCAGAAATCAATTGAATTAGTGGAACTTGCAATTTTAAGAATTGCCTTTCTTACCAAAGTGTGATCAAGATTTTCTCCAATTGCTAGAGGAAAATAAACCTCTGTATAGTTTCTAACTAATGGATTTATCTTATTGACAATTCTGTCAATAAGCAATTCTGAATGTATATCTTGTTTTTGTTTATTCCTTAATGGCTTTTCCAAAAGGTCTAAAAAAAATACTTGTAAATTCAGTATCTTTGCGAAAGATAGTTCCTCTCGTTTTCTTAGTCTTGTTATTCTTTCTGGATTCTTAGGAAACTCTTCCATGACACAATAATCACTCTGAGAAAACACATTTAAAATAGTGAACTTTTTTTTTGATGATTCCTTGAGAAGAAATCCTCCAAGAGAAAAAAGAGCATCATCAGAATGAGGAGCAATAATAAGTGCATTTTGATTTAATGATTGAGTATCTCCCTTATGTGATGATTTAGAAACCAGACAAAGAATATCTTTGAAAACAGCTTTTAAATATTCTGCATTTAATTCTAAAGAAAATTCACGTTCTAAATCCGAAATACTCTTGTCTCCATCACAAAGTTTTAAAAGACCTCGATATTGTTTAGGAATATTTAACATTTTCTCAATATCTTCACTTGAAGAATAAAGTTCCAAAAAATATGGAATTGTAATTGGAAAAGATTGGTCTTTCATATCATTTTTAGATGTATTTTGCAAACCGTAATAGTTCGTATAGTCTCTTTTCAGAATTAATGTTAGGATTAAAAAGAGTTCTTCCATAGTTCCATACGGTTTCACGATCAATGCAATCAATAACTTTATAAGCTTCAATAAGCCTGTCTAAGTTATTATATGAGAAACCGTTATAGCCATTTATCACAAACGTGTCAGCAGGGGAACCAGAGACAGTATTGAAAGCATAAACAGGAAGACCACTATACAGTGCTTCCAAAATTGCAGTACTTCCTGCTTCATTTGCTCCTTTAGGATGTGTATATAGGAAAGCTTTACATTTTGTAAATAAAGCTTTTTTTTCAGTTCCATAAACTTCCTCCAAGCGGGTTACATAGTCAGGAAATTTTCGATTACGGTTAAATGTCCCACCATCAGCAACAATAAGATGACAGCCTGCTTTTTCAGCAAAAAGAATTGCCGAATCCAAATCTTTATACCTTCCAGGGTCTGCATTTGCCATCCATAATACTGAATTTTCGCGGTGTGTATTTTTAAACTCTTCGTAGGATGGTAACTCATCTGGATAGATAATCAGAGGAACAGTGCAAAATGGACGTTTTTCCTCAAGATAAATCGTTGCCACACGATTACAAAGAGTATAGCAAAGGGTTTTTTCTTTTGGAAGTATTTGTCCCATTTTTTTGGGAATCAGTTCAGGCCAACTTACATCGATTCCAAAAAAAGCGTTTGTTGATTTTTTTTCAATTGCAATTCTTACTAGATGAAAGGCTGCTCCAGGATGAAATACTAAAACAAGATCAAGATCGTTTAAAAGTGTGATATCATCTTCCTTATAAAGATCTTTTGTAGTAATAAGTTTTATATTTCCATAATCAATGTCTTCCCTAAATCTCATTGCTAAAAGTGTTGTATCCCAGCCATTTTGGTCACAGTATCGTGCAAACTCATAGGCAATTCTTTCGCAGGCACCATATCCTCGTGGAGGAGTTTCATCATAAGATATTACACCAATTCTTAGTTGCTTTTTCAAATCTTTAATTTTCATACTTGATGCTATTTTTGATGGTTTCTAAACTGTTAATAATGAAAGCCAGTATCTCATTATTTCCAAATGACTTAAAGCTCTGTTCTGCCACTAAAATTCCTTGATATCTAATTTCTGACAAAGAGTTGCAAACAGATTTCCAGTCCACGCTACCAAAAAATGGTGGACAATATCCAGCAAAGGTTCCTTGCAATTGAAGAATGTCTTTTACATGAACAATGTGGATATAATCCTGTAAAGTCAAAATCCAATCTTTAGGGTCAGCGGAAATTTGAGCATTTCCAATGTCAAAATGAACTTTTACAAAAGGATTATTTACTTCCTCAATGAAATCTTTCATTTCTTTTGGTGTAGTTAAGAAATTGTTGAAATGTACGTTCTCCAAACCGATAATAACGTTTCTTTCTTTTGCATATGCACCAAGTTCTGAAATAATATCAATAGCTTTATTCCAAGCACTTTCAGACGTTTGAAAAGGTTGTTTGCTTTGAAGAAAAAAAGGTTTCCCTAGTACTCCAGGAACAACTAAAACCGAACTTATTTCCAAAAATTGCGCGTAATCAATTATTATTTTTGCAAGTTGCATAGCTTTTAAAGCTTCATCTTTTACGGGAGAAATAAGTGAATATTGCCAGAAAAGTTCTGTACAAATACTTGAAATATCAACCTCTTCG
>CAYMLS010000393.1:0-4537 GCA_964390665.1 uncultured Bacteroidales bacterium
AAACAAATCAAAATTTACACGAATGTCTAAAAACAAGTTTTTAGACTGTACTCATAAATGGTTAACAACTATGCAGAAAAATCATAATCTGCCAGATTGGCCAAAATCCTATAAAAATAAAGATCGTTAAACATTAACCGGGAAAAAAATCATTTTTTTTGCAGCATTTGACACACCGCTTGCGTATTGGGGATATAATCAATTCCTGAAGTAAAAAAATCATCCACCAAAAAAATAAAAAAATGATGAAGAACCTCATGAGATTTACCGGTTTCTTATTTGTGTCCATACTCCTTTTTGGCGCCTGCGAAAAAAATGAAGACACCTATGAAGCGCTTGTTCCAGAGTATACCACCTTCGATGAATTCAGAACTACTTTTAAAGTGCAGGGTCCTACCAATATCAAGCAAAGCGGCAAGATATATTTTAAGGACGATTATATATTCGTCAACGACCAGTATGTGGGCATCCATGTGATTGACAACAGCAATCCTTCCAATCCACAGAAAGTGGCGTTTTACAATATTCCGGGCAATGTTGATATCGCAATATTAGACAATGTTTTGTTTGCCGACAGTTACATCGACCTCGTTGCCTTCGACATCAGCAATATTCTTCAGCCTGTTGAGATCTCGCGCATGGAAAATGCTTTTCCTGAAGTACTGCCTCCTACAGATGATGGTTTTCCGGTGGCCTGGAACGAAATAGACCGCTCGAAAGGGGTTGTTACGGGTTGGAAAAAGAAAAAAATCTCTTACGATGATGGCGGATCCTGGTGGTTCTGGAGAGACGATATGTATCTCGATGTCGCTTCCGAATCAGGTGCCCGCAGTGCCGGTGTCGCCGGTTCTATGGCCAGATTCATGCTACACCACAACTATCTTTACTCCATTGCCCAACCCTGGGTTTTGAAAACCATTGATGTTTCGCAGGCCTCGCAAATGCAGGTAACCGACAGCATCCAAAACTGGCGGGAGATGGAAACACTTTTCCGCCTGGAAGAAAATCTTTTTGTGGGTACTACAACAGGTATGATCATTTACGACCTTTCCGATCCTGCAAAACCCGCATTTGTTTCCGATTTTAACCATGCAAACGCCTGCGACCCGGTGGTGGTGGAAAATGATATTGCCTATGTTACACTGCGAACAGGTAATGCCTGCTTCGGAAATACCAACCAATTGGATGTGATAGATATATCGGATATCAAAAACCCGCTGCTCTTGAAATCGTATCCCTTTTTCAATCCTCATGGACTGGGAATTGACAACGGAACACTTTTTATATGCGATGGCGCCGACGGACTTAAAATATTTGATGCCACCAACCCTTTGGCGATCTTAAGCAATCCGCTGGCACATTTCGAAAATATTGATGCTTTTGATGTGATACCCCTGGGTGATAAACTGATACTGATCGGACAAGACGGACTTTTTCAGTACGATTATGCCGATGCTGAAAATATTGCGCTTATAAGTCACATTGATTTGTCGAATTAAAACTAATTTTACGGGCATAAAATCCATTTATCATACCTGTCCGTACAGGGTTTTTATAACCAGTGAAAAACATAAACTTTCAGCGTGATCTCTGAAAAAGAACTGATACAAGGGTGCAGAAAGCAGAAAACAAAGTTTCAGGAGATGCTTTACAGGCAGTACTATTCCTTTGCCATGTCGGTATGCCTGCGGTATGCACCCAACAGCGAAGATGCACGTGAGATCCTCAATGATGGTTTTCTGAAGGTTTTCGACAACATTCAGGAGTTCGATGAAGACAAACCCTTTAAAAGCTGGTTTCGGCGAATACTCATCAATACAGCACTTGATCATTACCGCGCCAATAAAAAATACCGGATGCAGATCAGTTTTGATTCAGAAGAAATCCAGATCACCGATGGGCAATATCTTACAGAAGATTTTCATTTGGAGGCAGACGAAATACTTCATATTTTTCAATATCTGCCTGAGTTGTTCCGGGTTATTTTCAACCTTTATGAAGTGGAAGGATACTCGCACCAGGAGATTGCAGGTATGCTCGATATTGCCCCGGGAACATCCAGATCCCACCTGAGCAGGGCAAAAAAAATGCTCAGAAAAATTTATTTGGATCACAGAAAAAAACAACGCAATGAAGCCGTTTGACGAAAAATTTGCGGACAACGTACGGGATGCTTTCGACAATTTTCAAACTGAAATGCCGGAAGAAGACTGGCAAAAGATGCAGCAAAAACTGAAAGCATCGCGAAAAACCAGGATCATCCCCTTGTTTCCATCCAAACTATGGGCGGCAGCGCTCACCGGCCTGGTTGTTCTTGCCACCACTGCCATTTTCCTTGAAACCCGTTATGAACTGCTTACCAATCAACCAATAACCGAAGCAGCTACTGAGCAAAAGGAAGATGCCACCAATGATATAAACCAGCCATCGCAAAATCAAACCCAACCCCTTTACGGCCACCAGAATTACCTTGAAAACGTAAAAGAGAATCAGGAGGAATTATCATCTCCTTCCCTTCCGGAACCTGAACCAGTTCAAAACCGCAGAGACAGCAATGAACGATCATCAGTTGCTGAAAGAAGCGATGACAGAAACTCTTCATTCTCTTCCGCACAACAACCATCTGAAATGATGGCAGATGCAGCTGGGGAAGAGAGCATGATCAATGATACAACCAGCAATGATGATACTTTTGAGAAACAGCAGATCGCAGAAACCATGAAACAGACAGAAAAAGCCAATGACAATACACCAGATCTGCTCACAACAGAGATCCATCCCCATATTCATCAACCTGAAAATGGTCCGGCGATAAAAGAAGCAGACCCCGCAGATCCCTTTTCTGACTATCTGCCTCATATGGAAAGAAAAAACAGACCTGGATGGCAGGTAGCAGCAGCATCTATGCGCCCCTTTGCCACGAGGCATCCCGGCAACGGTTTTGGGTTTTCAGCAGGCATGGTCAATGAATGGGCGCTCTCTGAATCGGTTAGCCTGCAAGCAGGAGGATTGCTGGCATACAATCAGTTGAGTTACGACCCCATGTCAAACCGAACCTTTTCCGGTGCAAGCGATGAAGCATACCTTGATACGTCAGGAAGTAACGACACAGAGGATTACATCTACAATACAGCATCGCAAAATGATTACGAAATTCTTGCGATCGATATACCCCTCAACATAAAATTCAATATTCAGGAAAGCAGGCGAACACATTGGTATTTCTCTACCGGGGTTTCTTCCCTGTTATTTTTGCAACAACGGTTCACCGAAAACCAAACCTATCTGGCATCCTCCACCGAATTTAATAATTCATCAGGGATGACCGAACGGATTTATACCAGCTACAGCAATTCCACCGAAGAAGAAATGGATCCTTTCCAAACGTTTAATTTTGCCCGCCTGGCCAATATTTCTCTGGGGTATGCCATCAATAGAGAAAATGACTTTCTGATCATAGAACCTTTTGTAAAACTACCGCTGGGGGGGATCACCCATCGTGGTTTGAGCATGGGAATGGGCGGCATTACTTTGAAATACGGTTTTGGAAAACAGTAAAAATGAAAGCTTGCCAGGCAAACAACCTTAGTCTTCCAATCCACAGGTTTCTTCATCAATTTCAGTTTCAATGGTATAATGTTGAAAAGGATAATCATGCAGAATTTTCTTGATCTCGTTTTTGATGTGAAGAAAATCGTGCAGATTTTCGAGTCTTTTTAGTTTTACATGGGTGGTAAACACGTGCGATTCACCATCCAGCGACCAGATATGGGTATGGTGCAACGAATCAACATTTGAAATTCGTGCGATCCTGTTCTCTATTTCATCCTGATCGATATCGGCAGGGTGCCCCTGCAGAAATATAAACAAAGTTTCCTTTAAACGTTTGATAACATTCCAGAGAATATAAAGGGTGATCAGCAGGGACAAGGCAGGATCGAGATAGTTGTTCTCAACAAACTGCAATACCACAGAAACAATCAGAATAGAAGCCCACCCGATGACATCTTCGAGCAAATGCCATGAAACGACCCTTTCGTTCATGGTTTTCCCTTTGCTCAACTTCCAGGCAGCATAGCCGTTTATTGTTACGCCCACAACAGCAAATAACAGCATACCTGTGGCGTTGGAGGGTTCAGGTTCGAGGATGCGCCCAATGGCCTCACTTACAACATAAACCGACCCTGCCACCAGCACAATGCTGTTGATAAGCGCTCCCAGTAAAGAAAACCGTTTATATCCGTAAGAAAACTCACGTGTTGCCTTTTTTTTCGATTTTTCATGCAAATACCATGAGGTTCCCAAAGATAAACTGTCGCCCAAATCGTGGATGGCATCTGAAATAATGGCAATGCTATTTACATAAAAACCGCCAATAAGCTCAAATACGGTAAATCCTAAATTGAGAAAAAAAGCAACTTTCAGGTTTTTACCCGAATCATGATGATGTTTTCCGCCCATTTTTGTTTGGTTCCTGTTTTAAAAAATCAACAAATCAAAAGTGCGTCCACTCTAAAAAGTATATTGTCCACAAATT
>CAYMLS010000394.1:0-4527 GCA_964390665.1 uncultured Bacteroidales bacterium
TCTACGACTTGTTTCAAAATTTGTGAAAACAACATCTAGCAAGTCCGGGTTTTGTGTTTCAAATTCAGATACATCTATATCTCTCAAAGGATCAAAAATAGTTTTGTTGCTTTCTATTGATACACTTATTTGTTTTTGCCTTTCTTCTGTCTGAAAAATCTCCCTATCTTTACTTTTAATATCAACTTCCGAAAGCTGCCTTAAATTATCCTGCACTTTTTTCAACTGCTCTTGCAATTGTTTAACCCGGTCATTGGTTTTTTCTAAGCCTTCTTTTTGTTCTGTTTTTTCCTGTATTTGGTTGGCGTAAGTTTGCCAATCTATGTCATCATACTTATCAAACTTTGAAAACAGATTATGACATTCATCTTTGTATTCGATTAATTTTTTCGTATTGCTTTGTGATTGCTTAATACCTTCTTTATTGGTTTTCTGTTGATTTTGCAGATTGGTTAATTCCTTCCTTAAGACAGCAATTTTCTCTTTATTATCCCAACCCAAAACATAGTTTTCTTTTCTCGAAATATGCGGACGATCGTCTTTTTCGTGTTTACCTTTTCTGAATTTTATTAAGCCGTTCTGCGTAATTGCCATTTCTGAATGGCGTTCAAACTCTGAAAGATTATCCACACAAGTAAAATTGAATTGAGTTTCCAAATAATTTTCAATCCATTCATCATACTGCGTTTTGGGGTTTATTTCAATTTTATTGACTAAGGAATTTTCGTTAATGTCCTTATGTCGCATACTTTTAAGATAATCCTGTTGTTCGTACTTGTCGTAACGAATTCTACCTCTCAAATTGTTGTTGTTCACATACTGATTTACTTTTGAGTAGTACTTGGGCGGAACAATCAGACGCAAAGCGAAATTGTGAAGCACTTTTTCAATAGAAGATTCCCAAGCCAATTCATCTTCCTTTACTTTGATAAGTTCGCCAATAAAGGGAACTTCTTCTTTTGTTGCTCCGATATGATTAATCAGTTCTTCTCGTATTTCTGCTACCCGTCCAGCAATATTGTTTTTGTTTTTTTGAAGTGTTTGAATGGTCTTTACCAGTTCTTCTATTGATTTAGTTAATTCATCATCCTTGTTCTTTAACCCACGAAGATTTTCACTTTCATCGTCTATTTTCTGTTGTGTATTTTGTTTTAATTGTTTTGATCTTTCACGGTTTGCAGAAAAAGATTTTTCACTTGGATTGGTTTTCAGTTCAATACTTTGAGCAATTCTGTTGTAGTTGTCAAGTTTGCTAGTTCTTAATTCCCGACTTCTTTCAAGTTGTCGTATTTCTTTTTCTAATTCCTTGATTTTACTCCCGACTTCATCTTTTTCAATAGAAATTGAAATTCCTCTTTCTTCTTGTTTTAGCGTTTCTTCTTTGCTTCTTAACTCTGTTAATTCGTCATTTAGTCGATATAATTCTTCTTTACATTTTTCTAGTTTCTTTTCGCCCAATTCAACGCCTTTCTTGGCAAACCAATGAACTGCCGCTTCTTTTGATTTTTCTAATCGAAATAAATCCGCTTGCATGTTTGTTAGTGTTACTGCAATTTCATTGATAGGTGTTAGTTGTTTAATCTGTTCTTTGGCTTTTTCAATGTTGGTTTTGGCATCCATTAAGGTTAAAAAACTTTCTTTGAGTTGAATAAATTCCGTTTCGGCATCTTGCTCCTCCAGCATATTCGTTCTGATAAATTCGTCCAAATCTTCCAAAACTTTTACACCAACCACCTGGTTGAACAGGTTCAATGCTCTTACAGAACGCATTCCGAATAGGTTTGACATTCTTTCCGCATAAGCTATTGGGCCGTCCAAAAATTCAATTCTGCGTTTAGAAGTGTTCGCATTATAGGTTTTAGCCAATCGCTTTTTCCAATTGCCTTTAGCATCAAATTGACTAAAGTCCTTTTCTATTTCAAGTGGTATGTGAGCAATACCGAATTGTCTTTTTAATTCGTTGTTTGAAAACCAACGTGCCTGAAATAAAGTAATCTTTTTTGCGTCTGTATTTTCAAAGTGAGCAAGAATTACGGAATAAGTGTTTGTGTCACGCAACTTTTGTGTTGAAGTAGAGCTTTTGCCTTCTTCCTGAATATTTCCATAATGCCCCAACACATATGTTTCTTCGGTTCGATCGCCTTTTTTCTCAACGCCCGATGATTGATTGTAAAAACGGTCTCTTTTGGTAGGAACTATCAAAGTCAGTAAAGCGTCAATGTAGGTGCTTTTGCCAGAAGCGTTAGCACCGGTTAAAAGCGAGTTATTCCCTCGCGGATTTATCCTAAAAACTTTTTCATTAAAAGTTCCCCAGTTGTAAACTTCCATATATTGAAGCCTGAAACCCGCTGAGTCGGAACTTGTGCTAAACAGACTCAACATACTCCTGTAGTTTTATTTTAAAATCCTGTAATATATCCAGTGTTATTTTTTCTTTTATAATGCGGTGTATTTGGTATTTGGTTTCACTTTCTTTCTCACTTATTTCTTTCAGATAACCCAATTCTACCACTCTTTTAATATAGCTGTCCAAGTCTTTTTGAAATTTCAACTTGTTATAACCTTCTTGCAGAAAGAGTTCTAATTCATCTTTGATCTCGGTATCGGTAATGAATTTTTCAGTAACCAATTGCGTTGGGTTACTGTCAAATTCTTCCAAACTTTGTCTTAAAACTACGAGTACGATTGATATTTCAAAGCCAATTTGTCGTCTTTGAACTAAACCAAGCGTTTTTCCTTCGTTATCTTCAAATTGTCTGACAAACGCAAAACCATCATCTTTCTTTACAATGAGTTCCAAACCAATTTGGCTAATGTATTCCTGAATTTCACTTTGATAGTGGATAATATCGTCCCATACATTTGAGCTACGTTCAACTACTCCTTTGAGCAACTTTACTATTGCTTTGCTATAGGGCTTTATATTTTGCTCTAAGTTGCTCATTTGGTCAAGATGATTTTGGGAATTTTAATTTGCTTTCTGTTTTCAGAATCAAACACGATGCTTTGAGTTTTGTCAGAATTGATTATGTGTTTAAATTCTTTTACAATGCCAATATAACCGAACAATTCAGGCAAACCTTTTTCAAGTCCTCCGTAATTTTCAACTATATCTAAAAGTGTTGCTTGAGATTTTTCTTTCAGAATATCGTTAATTCTTTTTCGCAATAACTCTTTGTCTATGTTGGATTGCAAAAACAATTTACTCAAATGATTGGAAGAAGTGATGTCTTCATCTGCAATTTGCGGTTTGTTTGTATAGGTAATTTCTTCACTTTGTTCGGTTGTCAATTTCCGTTCAAACGGAATGTATATTTCAATTTCCGTTTCTAGCTCAAATGAAATGTTGGGTTTTCTCTTTGATTTGCTGATTTCAACAAGTTGTTTTTTGATTTCCTGGATAATGCTTTTGGTTGCTTCCGATTTTGAACTTTCGCTTTCACGAATAATACGACTTAGTTTTTCAGCCATTTTATCGTTTGCCTTATACACTTTTTGCCCCGAACTATGCAAATGTTTTTTCATACCTTTTAGGAACGGGTCGGTTACAGGAATTGATTTTTCTGCTAATGTCTTATATAACTCTTTAGTCAGGTTTTCCCATCTGTTTTGCAATTCAGGATTTAAAATGAACGACCAAAAGGCATAAAAACTTTTCCCTTGCTGACTATCTTTCAATTCATCCAAAGCGTCAAAGGTAAATTCCAAAATATCGCTTTTGGTCAAACTCCCGTCAGCGTGTTTTTGATAGATACCTTTGGTTATTTCTTTAAAGTTGTCTTCTACTTCTTTGAAGTCAGATAACAATTCTTTCGCAGATTGATTAAGCTGATTGAAACGTGGAACGATTTCAAATTCTTCAAATACTTTTACATCTTCACCAACTTTTATTCGCTGAATTTGCTGTTCGATTTCAAATTTCTTCTCTTCTAACAACTGAATTCGTTTTTCAGTGTCTTCATTGGTAAACTCAACCAACTCTTTCAACTGACTTAAAATATTGTTGAATTTGGATTCTGTGCCAACAAATTCTTCTTTTTTCAGACTCGCCAACCAATCAATGGTTTTACTTGAATGTGCTGAAAGTTCATAGAAAACTTCTCCTTGTTCGTCAGGATAGTTGGCTAAAAACCCTTTGTTTGTCCAATGTAGAATGTACTTTTTGGCCTTCTCCTCGTAAGTATCGAATGCATTGATTTCGCTGTCCTCGTCATTTTCAATCTGCTTGAATTCCAAGAAATCGGTTAATTGAACGGTAATATTTTCAGATGATATGACAGGTTGTTTATTGAATGTATTTGTTAGAAACTCAATAACCATTTCTCTGTTTCGTAAACGCAACAATTCAACACTTGGTGAAGTGTTTAGCGAGTTTAATATTTGAGAAATGTCAGTCATATTTTTTTAGTTCAGCGTTGGCAAAAAAACAGGCTCTTTTGGGTTTTTCAGTGTTGGCTTGCGTATTGGCAAAACCAAATGTGCCTGTTTGTGCGTTGGCTTTTTCAGCATGGCGTACAACGCCCCCAT
>CAYMLS010000395.1:0-1904 GCA_964390665.1 uncultured Bacteroidales bacterium
CAAGTTTTTTCATAAAGGGTTGTTTTGTAGTTTGTTTGCAAAGATAGGGGATTTGCAAACAAATATCTCCCTCCCTACTTCAATTTCTCATTATCCCTGTGCCTGCTACTATCGCGTCTGGTCTTCTTTTCCAGGTTTTTTTGAAGGGCATCGGTGAGGTTCACGCCGGTTTGGTTGGCAATGCAGATGAGTACGAAGAGTACATCTGCCAGCTCATCGGATAGTTGTTTGCCTTCATCTGTTTTCTTAAAAGATTGTTCGCCGTATTGGCGGGCGATGATCCGGGCTACTTCACCCACCTCTTCGGTGAGCATGGCCATGTTGGTAAGTTCATTGAAATATCTAACCCCGGTGGTATTGATCCAGTCATCCACCATCTTTTGTGCTTCCTCTATGGTCATAAGATCATTCTTTGTTTTTGGTATCTGAAATAATGGTTACGGGCCCGCTGTTCACCATACTAATGTCCATCATGGCTCCGAAAACGCCTGTTTTGGCAGGTTTTCCTGTTTGGGTGCTGATGGAGTCAACAAATTTTTCGTAGAGTGAAATGGCGATATCAGGTTTGGCAGCACGGATGTAAGATGGCCGGTTCCCTTTTTTGATGTTGGCATGCAGGGTAAACTGGCTGATCACCATCACCTCTCCATCGATATCATTCACAGACAGATTCATCACCCCGTCGGCATCATTAAAAATTCGGAGTTTGGATATTTTTGCTGTCAACCATTCGATATCTTCGGTAGTATCTGCATCTTCAATTCCCAACAAGATCAAAATCCCCTGCCCAATAGATGCATGTTCGTTTCCTTCAATGCTGACACTTGCCCGGGTAACTCTTTGTAGTACAACTCGCATAAAATAACTTATTTATATTCCTGTTTTAACTGTCAGGCACCTGCCATGTGTCTGACAGTTTTCAGTAAACCAGATTTATATCTCTTCCTTTTCATCCTTTAATACCGGGTTTTTTGTAAAGGTATCTGCAGGTTCCCTGATCAATGCCCATGCAATACCTGAAATGGCAACGGTTGCTGCCGAGATGATGAATATAATGCTTTTATCCTCAGCAACTTCCACCCATTCCCCAATTCCCAGGCTGGAAACAAACTGTGGCAGTACTACAGAAAGGTTAAACAACCCCATGTACAAACCCATGCGCGACTGAGGTATTTTTTGCGACATGATGGCAAAGGGCAGACTGATGGTTGCTGCCCATCCGATACCCACCACCGCCATGAGGGTATAGATCATCCAGGGGGTGTATCCGAAATAGAAGATACCCATATAACCCAATGCCATGCTACCGACACTGATGGCATGTACTCTGACACGACCGAATTTTGCTGCCAATGGTTCCAGGAACAAAACAGGTATGATCGCCGCCACAAGGTTGAGCGAGAAAAAACTCCAGTTAACGATGTCTCCAATGGTATCATCAATGCCGGATCGGGTAATTCCGTTGATCACAGCATCACCATTGGTAACATCCATAAAAGCGGGATCGAAGTCCATCATTTCCGGAATACGGTAACGGACAAACGCAAAAAGGTAGATAAACATGGTTTGCACACCGATCCAGGTAAAGGAATGGGCTGCCAGCACTTTCCGGAAACCGATCAATCCGTCCGCCTCTTTGGAAATACCTTTTTCTTTTTGGGAAAGCACGAAAATGACCAGTACAAGCGTGATCACACCACATATGATCTCAAAGATGTAATTGGGAATGGGGTTGATCCCTCCCAGGCGTACCGAAAATCCATAGATGGCATAGAGTAAAAATCCCCATAGTGGCAGGATGGTTTTCATGATCTCGAAAAAAGAGGAATGGTTGAGCTCTTTGGGACCGCCCTCCACCTTTACTTTTTCTTTGGGTTTTTCATCTTCCTTACCGTATTGTCCCA
>CAYMLS010000395.1:1914-4526 GCA_964390665.1 uncultured Bacteroidales bacterium
CAGGTAGCGGGGTTCTTTGATGAAAAGGGGAGGCAGCACTGAAAAGAGCAAAACCAGTACAGCACCAAAATAGAGCAGGACAAAATTATTGAATACCGCACCGATCAGGTAGGCCAGTACACCGAAAGATCCTGAAACGGTCTGCATCCAGGTATATCCTTTGGTTCGTGGTCGTCCTTCGGGGGTAACATCGGCAATGATGGCCCGGGTGGGATTAAAACTTACGTTGATGGCCAGATCAAGGGTAAGTGATACGGTAATGGCAACCCCAAGGATTCCGGCCAATCCCAAACCTTCCTGAATAATCCCAATATTGGGCAGGGCCAGGATCATGAGCGATGCCAGCACACCACCCACAATTATGAATGCCCGCCGGCGACCATTCCAAACCCATACATTATCGCTGATGATGCCTATGATGACCTGCCCCACGATACCGGCAAAGGGACCTGTGGCCCAAACCAATCCGATATCACGGATATTCAGCCCGTACTTTGTACTTAACAACCAACTCAGCGCCGCTATCTGCACCGCCAGGGCAAAACCCATAGCAGTAGCGGGCATGCTCAATACCGCATAAAATGTATTGGTCAGATTCTTTTGAAATTTCAGCATATGATTTGTTTTGACAGATGATAAATGAGATTTGAAAAAGGTGAAGCGAAAAAGAATGGAAACACCACATTTTTTATTTTCATAAAAATAATGGTTTTTTCATAGCATAATGAAATTGGTATGTACTTTTTTTCCGTTTTGGAGAAAAGAATGGAAAACAACACCTGTATGTTTTTGGTCTGCCATGGATAATGAAATATTTTTTGTCATTATTAACCGGATGTATATCAGACGTATAATTTCTGTTATTTGTAAAAAGTGAGTTAATTGTGTAATATTTTGTATTCCCTTTTTGTCATGAGAATTTTTGATGTGGTGATATTTTTCCGAATGGTAATTAGTTGTTTTAAATTTACAACATGAATTTGTTTTGTGTGATGATCATGCAAAAATTTTGATTCGTCATATTCCTGTCTGTATTTCCTGCTAATTTACCTTTCTATGATCATTGGATGCGGGAAAAGGTGAAATATCATGGTCAGATCAAACTTATTTGTCTTGAAAATCATTATACGTATTGACAAGTGTCATTTTTAATTACCTAATATCAATGTCTAACCAAAAAAAATGAATGATGAAAAAAAACAAATTGTTAATTTTTGCTTTCCTGTCACTGTTTGCTTTTTCGTTTTACGGATGCACAGAAGATGAAGATCCTGATGGAGTCGTGAATTTTGTTGATGAAACCATCGAACTGACCACGGATGATCTGAGTCCTATCGAGGTTAATTTTTCTATTGATCCCCCTGCACCCAAAGATTCGGAATTTACTGTTGCTATTAGCGGTGCGGAAGCAGGTGTAATTTTCAATACCGACCCTGCAATATCCGGTAGCGAAGTAACCATACCGGTAGCTTCTGGTGCTACAAGTGCTGTTATGACCGTAACCCCCAATGAAGAAGCTATTGGATTTGAGGATGTTGTGCTCACAATGGCGATCTCTTCCACTGGTGATGGTCTGGCAACAGGGCTTACCACACAGTCTACGGTAAACATTGCCAACGCTAAAGATACCGGTGAGGAACTTCCTTACATGGAAGATTTTAATGTTTGTGCACCTGACGGATCAGGAGAACTTCCTCCGGAAGGATGGGAGCAGGTTGTCGTTCAGCAAAACGTTGAGGGTTCATCTGTATGGTCTTGCATAGATTCCGAATTCTTTGGATCTGTTGGAATTCAGATCAATGCTTTTGTTGCTGGTTCAGAAGATCAGACCTCTTCTGAAGTATGGATGGTTTCTCCAAAACTTAATTTGATTGATGCAACTTCCCCAACCCTTAGTTTTGATGTTGACAGAAGATTTGGTGGTACCGGATCATTTCCCGAAGATCTTTACGATATCATGATCTCTACAGACTATACAGGATTGAATTTTGAAACCGCGAACTGGGAGAGATTTGATGCCGGTTTTGATGCCATGACGGCAAATGATCCCGAAGCTGATGACATGACAAATACTGGTGACCTGGATCTTTCTGCATATGCAGGTGAAGTGATCACCATTGGATTTGTTTACAGAGCTGGTGGACCTGGTTCTTTTGATGCCACCATCCTCAGAATTGGTAACTTCTCTGTTTCTGAATAATATTCTTTGAATTATTGTCTCCTGAAGTTAACAGCGAAAAAATACACAATTAGTGATAGTTACTCAGGATGATTGAATTTAACCACCCCCGATGGTACATCGTGTTTTTTGCAATTAGAATTGTGCAGAAACATTAACCCACAATAGACAAATGTACCATCGGGGTATTTTCTAAATCCTGTCCCCCCTTAAGTAACCATTTTTCTTCGAAATCTTACAGGTTTTCATCTGTTAATAATTTTATTAAATAGGTCAGATGGAGCTCGCCAGCAGTCTGACTACATACTTAACATACCGCGAATGATAATCATGTGCGTGTGTGTCAAAATTTTTGTCATGGCTCGGTTCATCTGTGTATAATTTTTATTAAATAGGTTCTCGTTTTTTCAACGAGAGAGCTCGCTAACAAGCT
>CAYMLS010000396.1:0-4511 GCA_964390665.1 uncultured Bacteroidales bacterium
TTTACCCTTTTTTTGTTTCAGAAAGGAGACTCTGAACTAAAATTTAAAATTAATTTTTCATCAAATTAATCCTTGTTTTTGTCAATGAATTATCTATTTTTGTATTGAGCAAATCAAAATAGTGTTTATTTAAATTTATCTTTTTATGAAACAAATTCTGACATTATTGGCAATTGTACTCCTTGGTGTATTTTCACTTCAGGCAGGCAATAGCAGCTATCAAATTGATGATGCATCGGTAGATGCCATGTTTGAATCAGCTGAAATAGTTGACTTTACTTCTTTTGAAAATAATGCTGCACCCCTGGGCATTGCCAACACCCACAGTGAAGCATACTTTCAACAGGAAAAAGATCCGCTTGTAGCATTTTTATTATCCATGTTTCTGGGTACTCTGGGAATACACAGGGCTTACCTGGGGACTTCTACAGGTACTATTGTGGGCTATATTCTTACTTTAGGAGGATGTGGCATTGTTACAACCATTGACTGGATCATGCTTTTAATTGGTCTGGTCAATGATGACATCGGTCAATATGTCGACAATCCTAAGTTTTTTATGTGGTAAACATGTAAAAAATAATCGTTTTTCAGATCGTAAACCTTGTCTGCAAAGACAAGGTTTTTTTATGCTATTTGCTTAAAGAATAGTTTTGTAAAGAATTTGTTTTTCCTGAAACACAAATCAAAAATTACTCAAAAGAGTTTCGAGGTATTCTCTCTGCTGATTGGTTAATTCATCATTGGAATCCAGCGCAGTCTCAAATTTACCTTTTATCGTTTCCACAAGCAATTTATCGTCAGATCTTTGGGCAATCCTCAGTTGTTCGTATAAAAAAATAAGGTTATCGGGATAGAGACCCGAAAGACTTGATGCATAGACCTTTGCCTGTTGGAAATCATGATCCAGTTCAAAAAAGATTTTCATTAAGAAATAGCTGGCATCGGTATGTATCAGTTTGTTATTCATTTTCGCTGCTGTTTTTAGCTGTTGCAACCCTTTGTCCATATCGCCCGGAGGAAACATATAAGTATACACCGACAAAAGGGGATATCGGTTTTTTCCGTAGTCTGATAAATAATTGTAGACACCCATTGAAACCAAAGCCCCCGGGACCTCATCCTGTTTCTCTGAGAATGATTCAATCAGATGGGCATACTTTCTTAAATAATGAAATGACTTGATATAACTGCCATTCATCATATCTATTCTTACCCGCCGGGCGTAAATATTTGCCAGATGATAATCGACAAACACCCTGTCATCGTCCTGCGAATACTGCGATAACAAAATATCTTCTGCTATTTCAAGTGATTTGTTGTACTCTTTAACCATCGAAGGGTTATGCTTTTGACTGATCATCTTCCACCAGAAAAAATTTGCTCTGCTCAGGTGTGTTAGAAAATGATGAGGATAATGCTGATGCATCTGTCCGATCAAAGAATCTGCTTTTTTAAACCTGAAATGATACAAAGCCAGAAAAGACTGTTCATGGAAATTCTCCACCTCAGAGCTCTTCGATTTTACCGGAGCATTGAATATCATCAACAGAAATAAAAAAGAAAACAGTTTTTTACCCGTAAACAATTGCATCATCAATTTATTCATTGAAATTATCAACACTTAAGATAAACAAAGATAAACTTTCTTTATAATCAGCAAATTCCTGCAGGTTGGTCTGATGGGTAAGGAAGGTTGCCTGCCTGATCCCACCAAAATAGAATGATTGAAATAAACCTAACCCCACTGTGAACCCGGTAATATATAATCCTTGCCACATCATAACGCCCGCCAGTGAAAGAGCCATCAGTTGAGAACCTGCATTTAAAATACCTTTTCCAGGATATCCGGCATAAATATGACCGCTACCAGGTAAAAAAGTAGAAAGCAGCTGTGCTTTTTTTTCTGATCTTTCTTTCGGCTGTCTGCAATGAGAAAATAAGTTTCGGGTTTCTGTTATCAAACTATCTTTCATTGATTCTGCAAATGAACCCTTTTCAATCAGCGCCAATGTATGTTCCATGGATTGCTCCCAGTTGGCAAGCATAGCATTGGCAAGTGCAAATAATCTCTCAACATCGGGTGTTTCTCTTAATGCAGGATAAAAATGCTCAATTTGCAATAAAAAGGCCATACATGAAGAATAATTACCTGTCATATAATCACAGAATGCCATCTGGTAGAGTACCTCCTGATGAAGATCGGCATGGGTATTTATATGAACAGATCGTTGCAGATCATTACGCGCTTTGGAAAACTCGCCCAAAAGTTTAAGTGACTCAGCTCTTTTTAAATTTGCCTTGATTCTGGCGCGTGAATCTTCTGACGTATAATAAATACGCTCAAAAGATACCGCTGCTTCAAAATATTTTCCTTCCTCAAATAATCTGTCCGCATCTTCAAAAGAATATAATTCTGATGCAGATACGATACTAATCAGGAAAAAGTTTGCGCAAAGGAATATGCATATCCAATAGGATCCGCTGATCAATTTCATTATTAAATTCATTTTGAACCCGTTTTACAGCTATCATACTCCCCCAAACATTACCTGTATAAAAAACACCGGAGACAATAGCTGAAATAATAAAAAAAGGATTTTTTAACCCAAACCGGGCATAGAGGTCATAGGTGGTTGCCAACAGAGCACCAGTATACAAAAAATTAGCAATCCCTTCTGATGTTTTGCCTGCATAAATTTTACCAGAACCGGGAACCACCATAGACATAAAGCCGGCTAAATATGATGATTTTTGAGGGTAATCTTTTATTTGCTCATAATAAGACACAAAATTCTTTTCCTCTGACAGGGTAAGAATAAAATCATTGCTCAATGTTTCCCCAAAGGTTTGAAAACGCTCCAGATCTCTTTCCAATAAGGCAAGACCTGCATACTGAAAATTGCGCATGTAGGAAAATCGTGATTCAGGTATAAAATCATAAGAGGAAAGCAGGTCTCTGGAAATGCTTGTATTGTCTAAATAAGCGTGATTGTAGGCAGCGAAGAACAAAGACTGATAAAAAAAGGGACTTTCTCTACTCACTTTCGTAAGATACCGGGCGGAAGTTTCCAGATCTTTTTGCCCGTATAATATCCATCCAAGAAAAAAATGAAGGGAATCTTTTTGCGATTTTTTTTCAGGTTCCAGATCTTCAAGAACAAAAAGAGCCTCTTTGTAATGACCACGTCCTATCAAATGCCGGGCAAAGTCGACCTCAAGATCAAATTGTTTCATGTTTTGTGCTATGAGGCATTGAACACCAAAACATAAAAAAGAAAAAAAGAGCAGAAAAGACCGGAAGAGTAACATCAGGGGTTTAATTTATAAACATCGGTAGATTCAACAACTTTTCCGTTCTCAGGATTGACAAGAAGAGGGTGAACATCAAGTGCAGAAATACGATTGCATCTCATCAACCGGTCTGATGTAGAAAAAATACCCTTTATTAAACCATATTCAAGGATAAGTTGCTGACTGAAATGGGAGCAGGAAGTTTGATAAAGGCATTCAGAAGGCAATTGAGGTGAAATATAACCCTGATAAACAAACATAAGGCTGCCAAATAAAAGGCGTACTGGATTAAATTTAACAATCCAGTGATCAGAATGGGTTCTCATAAATTTAACCGAATGCTGATGCACATGTTGTTTTTCTTCCACTACTTTTGATTTTAAGAGATCAACATCGCTCCTGGGTTGATGAGCAGAAGCGCTGTGCAAAGCAGCATCAAAGAAAAAAAGAAAAATAAATAAAAAGTTAAGGACGTGTTTGCGCATTTTCAGGAATTTCATATTGAAACCAGGGACTATTTGCTTGTCGGTTTGTTTTCATATCTTTAAAAAGAATCCGGTTAATGATGCTGTCGTTGGCAACATATTCAAATTCGGTGATTCTTGTGGGAATAGATACATCAGAAAAATTCTGGTATTGAGAGTAATAAACTTTTTTCACCAGGTTTCTCTGAGCATCAAAGTAAGCAACATGCACGGGAAGATAATTTTCATGCACAATCTTAATTTTGTTGTAAAGATGATATAACGAAGGAGGTGGAAACCATTCCGTAACCATCAACCCGTCTTCAAAAGTAACCTTACTCTGCTGAAATCCAAAATCGGATAATCCCAGATCCTGGGTTTTTCCCATAAGAAAAAACTGAATGGTACCTGTAGTGGTGCTGTATTGCTCACCTTGCGTATAAGCCACAGTATTTTCATTTTCATCATAAATCGCAACCTCTCCTACCCTGTTGGCAATCATAATTTGCCCCTGAGGATTGATATACCTTGTAAGCATGCGCCCGGTATGGTTCTCGTAAAATATTTCTGCTTCTACTTTTACGAGTTTCCCTTTGTGTAAACTTCCGGTTTCCATCATGAATGAGATCTTATCGATCGTTTGCATATGAAAGGAAGAAAAAAAGAAAAAAACACCCAACAGAAGCACTCTCAAAAGAAAAGAAAAACGAAAAGCGACCATCCTGAACTGAATTTTTATTTTGTTTTTGCCTG
>CAYMLS010000397.1:0-4463 GCA_964390665.1 uncultured Bacteroidales bacterium
ACTGGTGTTTTTTACCGGGCACCCATAAAATTTATATTCCAAAAAAAACACCTCTATGGTCTGATTTAACCAAAGAGGTGGTTTTTAGTAAAAAGTAAAATCCGGGAAAGGTTATTCCCATTCTATTTTGTAGGTACCCAGATTTTGTTCGTCAAAGGATCTGATAAATTCAGAACGCGACATGCACTCGGTTTTGGCTTTTCTGACAAAAATTTCAGTAGATTTTCTGTATTTTTCATCGCGATGGGTATCCTGTAAGAGCAGGTAACTCATCATGATGTAACCCGCCATTTCAACCAGTCTGCGTCCGTGGAAATCGAGCAATTCATTGTTTTTCTCATTCAACACAAATTGGCTCAACCCTTCATACATATCGGTGAGGTCGATGAGCGTATTTTTTAAATACTCATATTCGGGTTTAACGTGATTTTCCTGGTACTGCCGGATCAATTTCAGGTACGTACCATTTCCTACTGCCCTGAGAGCAGCCACTACCTGTAGCTGGGAAGTGCCTTCGTAAATGTTGGTGATACGTGCATCTCTGAAAAGCCTTTCTACCGGAAAATCTTTCATATAACCTGTTCCGCCGTGAATTTGGAGGGCATCGGAAGCAATTTCGTTGCAATATTCACTGGCAAAAAGCTTGAGCAGAGGGGTCAGTGCATCTGCCGTTCTGTTATGCATTTTGGCATCATTTCTTTCTTCCGGTTCCAGTTTTCTGTCTTCCTGAATGAAATTGTAAGATTTATAAATATCTACATATCTTGCTGTTTCATAAAGCAGGCTGCGTGTGGCATCTATTTTCGCCCTCATTACAGAAAGGATTTCGTAAACTGCCGGATATCCGATGATGGGTTTTCCGAACTGTTCTCTTTCATAAGCATATTTGAGTGCTTCTCTGTAGGCTGCTTCTGCAATGCCAACCGATTGAGCACCAACACCGAGGCGAGCAGAATTCATCAACGACATTACATATTTGATCAGTCCCATTTTCCGGTTACCAACCAGTTTTGCAGGTGCATCTTTAAAAACAAGTTCACATGTTGGAGAACCTTTGATACCCAGTTTGTTTTCAATACGTCTTACGGTAAGTGCTTTGTCTTTCCTGTCGTAAACAAATAAAGAAAGTCCCCTTCCATCTGTTGTTCCGGGTTCGGTACGTGCCAGAACCAGACTGATATCAGCATCTCCGTTTGTGATAAATCTTTTCACCCCATTGAGGAACCATTGCTGTTTATCTTCATCGTAAGTAGCTTTTAACTGCACAGCCTGTAGGTCTGAGCCTGCATCGGGTTCGGTGAGATCCATAGCAGCCGTGGCGCCCTTGTTAAAGCGGGGCAAAAATTCCTGTTTGATCTCCTCGCTGGCAAATTCGTGGAGTGTTTCTGCACAGTCCTGCAAACCCCATATATTGGCGAAACCTGCATCTGCTCTTGAAACCAGCTCTGCTGCCATCACGTAGGGTACCATAGAAAAATTCAGTCCACCATACTCACGGGGCAACGACATGCCAATCAGTCCTGCTTTGGTAAGTGTTTCGTGGTTTTCACTGGTTCCTTTGGCATATACAACCTGATTATCGATAAGCTGTGGTCCTTCCTGGTCAACTGATTCGGCATTGGGGGCAATGGTTTCTCCGCAGATCTCTCCTACAATTTCCAAAACTTTGTCGTAAGAGTCGGCAGCATCTTCAAAGTCCTGAAAGGCATAATCATATTTATCTTTTTCAACAAAGTACTTTTCTTTTAAGTTGATGATTTTTTCCATCATCGGGTGCTTCAAATGAAACCTGAGACTTGGGTTATCGGTATAAAAATTTTCCATTTTTTTCTATTTATTTGGGTGATAAAATGTAGTTACCGTTTTGATGAATACCATCATAATACAATATTTGCAAGGTAACTGCATGCGAAATTATGAAATATCAAATTATTTGCTGTTCTTTTTGTAGAATTTGATCATTTTCGGGATGATATCTTCCACATTACCAATAATGGTATAATCAGCGATTTGATTGATGGGTGCTTTGGGATCATTGTTAATGGAAATGATCTTTGCTGATTCGTTCATGCCGGCAGTATGCTGCACCGCACCGGATATACCGCAGGCGATGTAAAGTTTGGGTCGTACCGTAACACCCGTTTGCCCAACCTGGCGGGCATGATCAACAAAACCGGCATCCACAGCAGCACGAGAAGCACCTACTTCGCCGCCCAGCACTTCAGCCAGTTCGTACAGCATATCGAAACTCTCTTTGGAGCCTACACCATATCCACCGGAAATGATGATCTGAGAGTTTTTGATATTGATTTTTTGTTTCTCAATGTGCCTTTCCAGTATTTCTACTGCCATATGGCTTTCATTGATGATGGTATCCACATTTACATGTTTGATCTCTCCCTGATGGTCGGGGTTATAAACTTCCTTTTTCATCACCCCCTCGCGCACGGTTGCCATTTGGGGGCGGGTATCGGGGTTGATGATGGTGGCGATAATGTTACCACCAAAAGCGGGACGGATCTGGTAGAGCAGGTTTTTGTATTCTTTTTTGGTTTTATTTTCGGTATGATCACCAAAAACCAGGCTTGTGCAATCGGCGGTTAATCCACATTTGAGTGCTGATGCCACCCTTGGGGCGAGGTCGCGTCCGACAGAACTGGCGCCAAAGAGTGCAATTTCGGGTTGCTCTTGTTTGAAGAGTTCAACTACAATTGCAGCATGAGGAAGGGTTAAATATGGATACAACCTTGAGTTATCGGCAATA
Source organism: uncultured Bacteroidales bacterium (assembly GCA_964390665.1). Taxonomy (GTDB): domain Bacteria; phylum Bacteroidota; class Bacteroidia; order Bacteroidales; family UBA7960; genus SKVR01. The sequence continues at coordinate 2,765 of CAYMLS010000397.1, forward strand.
TGCAAAACATCCGCACCAAAAGGGAAGATCTGTTTTTCAACACCTTCGAGGTTGTGACCCACCACCACTGCTTCGAGTTTGCGGTTGATTTCATTGGCAAGCTTTCGTCCTTTGGTTAAAAGCTCCAGACTAACTTCTGCGATTTGTCCATCTTCAATTTCGCAATAAACAAATATATTATTCACTTTTTTGAATTTTTCGTTTGAGAATGAGATTAATTTAACCGATCACATGACTATCGATAAGTTCTTTCATCAAATAATCAATGTCCTTATCTTCGGCAGTAAGATGCACTGAATCTTTTTTTGCCAGCACAACATTTTCGATCTTTTTTACTTTGGTTGGCGAACCAGACAAACCAAGCATTTCCACTTCTGCCTCCAAATCAGCGGCGCTCCATTCCTGAATACGCAGGTAAGGTTTGTTTGTCATCATTTCTGTATAATCCTTGGTTTCTTCCTGCAGTTCAGAAACGGTTCTGGCATGTTTAAACTTCATCAGGAGTTTTGCATGACGTGGTCGGCAGGGTGGAGCAGAGCTATGTACCGTTATCAAAAGGGGTGTTTTACTTTTTACCACTTCCACACCTCTTTCAAGCCTCCGTTTTATTGTCAGATGGTTATCTTTTATTTCTGTGATCTCTTCACAGTAGGTTACCTGCGGAATGCCAATTTTATCAGCTACCTGTGGTCCTACCTGAGCGGTATCACCATCAATGGCCTGTCTTCCGGCAATTACCAGGTGTGGTTCTAGTTTTCTTACTGCCTGCGAAATGGCATAAGATGTTGCAAGGGTATCACTACCAGCAAATTTTCTGTCGGTGATCAGGTATCCACCATCTGCACCGCGGTACATTGCTTCTCTGATCACTTCTGCGGCCCTGGGAGGGCCCATGGTGAGGATTAGTATTTCCACATCGTCCATGCGGTCTTTTACAGTAAGTGCCTGTTCCAGGGCATGCAGGTCTTCAGGATTGAAGATGGCAGGAAGCGCGGCACGGTTTACCGTACCATCTGCTTTCATGGCATCCTTACCCACATTACGGGTATCGGGAACTTGTTTGGCTAGTACAACAATTCTGAAACTCATGAATTATAAAGTTTAAAGATTAAATAATTTTTTCAGGTAATGATTATGGGGTTTGTATATACTTAAAGTTTTATCCCGGGTTTTTATCATGACAATCGCCATTGCATACAAAGCAATCCTCAATGAGTTTATCGCTGATGCCCATGCTGGAGTATCCACCATCATGGAAAAGATTTTGCATGGTTACCATTTTGGTAAGGTCGGAAAACATGGTTATGCAATAATCGGCACATTGTGCAGAGCTTGCATTACCCAGCGGCGACATGCAGTTGGCATAAGAATAAAAAGCATTGAATCCTCCTACTCCTTTTCCTGCTGTGGTGATGGTAGGTGATTGTGAAATGGTATTGACGCGCACTTTTCTTTTTCTGCCATAATGATATCCAAAGCTGCGGGCAATGGATTCGAGCATTGCTTTTGCCTGCGCCATATCGCTGTAGGATGAGAAGGTACGTTGAGCAGCAATATAACTTAGTGCCACCACACTTCCCCATTCATTGATCGCATCCATATTGTAAGCGGTCTGCAATAATTTATGGAGTGACATGGCTGAAACATCAAGGGTTTTTACCATATAGTTATAATCCAGGGAAGTATAATGCAAACCTTT
>CAYMLS010000398.1:0-4461 GCA_964390665.1 uncultured Bacteroidales bacterium
GACTGAAAATCCGTGTGTCCCTGGTTCGATTCCGGGTGGTACCACGTAAAACCCTGAATGATTGCAGTTTATTTTTAAACGCATGATTTCAGGGTTTTGTTTTTTGGGGGGTACCATACAATCATTTATTTCATAAACCAGGATTATGCGATCCCGATGGGGTCGTATGTCGGTTGAAACTTCTTTGCTGCTATAATCATACAATCCCTTCGGGATTATTTGGATAGCTCATAACCGATTCAGAAGGGTATTTTGTTAGAAAATGGGTAAAACGGTAATACCAAATCCCGGAGGAATAGTGCTTGTAGGATCACAACATTATTTTTATTATAAAACCTGATTGCACAAGCGGGACATTTGCGCCATGCAAGTTGGCCGGACGGCTTCCACCTCGTCTGATCACATAAAAAATTACCTTGTTCCTAAAAATGAGAAGTAATTGTTTTTATGAACAACCTCGAAGTTAACATATGGGTAGGTCTTAGAATGCTGGCAAATGGTTCGTTTGATCATATAACCAACGTTTTTATTTTAAAATACACACATAGATGCACAAATTTAATCTAATTTGTGCAGTTTGATGCATAGAAAGCGATAAATTCATTCTATTTCCCTGATGCTATTATGAGTTATCAGAGGTTGTTGCAGTCATTGTATGCGGTTTGTCCCTATTGAATTCTTATTCCGAAATCAATGATTTGTTTTACAATAGGGATGCTTTTAGAAAATTCTTCCTTCGAAAAAGGATGGGGTTCAATTATTGTTTCTTCTCCATTTCTCAACATCATTAACTGTACTTCAGTATCAAAAGTAGGTGAGGCGATGCCATCCAAGACAATAGCAATATCGATATCACTATTTTCATGTTGACTGCCCTTTGCAAAAGATCCAAAAAGCCATGCTTCAGAAAAAGATATTTTGGACTGTTTGAGCTTATTTAAATAATTATTGCTCAACCTTATAGCATCGTTTTTATCCATAATCTACTTTCCTTTATTTTTTCAATCCATTGATCTGTAAAACTATCGGTACACAATTCGTAAAAACTTTGCTTGTAATCATCATATCGGGCCTTTATGTTAAAACGAGAAATGCTGTCAAGAATAATTTTCTGTCCAGGATCAATTTCAATACCCGCCTTTTCTGATAATCTTCTCAAATCATGTATTAGAGGCGGGAAACTATTTGTTTTCTTTAAATATAACGCCTTTAAGAGTTTTTCAATAACAAGATGACCGATAAATAATGCCCAATTATTGTGTCTGGTTTTTTGTAAATCCAGCATTGTGTTAAAGTCTTTGTCAGAACTATCTATCCAATGATCAATTAGTCTATCAGCATCAAAAGTATCATCCATCATACAATCGGGATTTGATAATTGCAAATATAGGCATTTTGCTTCAATGATGAACTCAGGAACTGATGCATCCATGTACGGTGGGGGCATGGTAGAAACAAGGAATGGAGTCGACGGGGAATGAGGGACAGGGCATGCCCTGTCCCTACCTCATGCCCCCAATCCCTACAAAATACCCCACACCCACCCCATTCATTTCAAAATAAAATCTATCCCCCCAGCGGAATAAATACCGATAGCAGTCCCAAATGCCCCCAGCGGGGCCAATAACATTGCCGATTCTATTTGGTGTGGATTTATTTTTTTGAATTACCCCAAAAACCTGTCACTTAAGATCAAAAAAGATCAGAATGTGATCCGGTAGCAATGAAAAGAAGCAATAATTCTGTTTCGTTTTGCTTCCAAACTAAAAGCCAATCAGGTTTGATATGACATTCCCAACAATTTTCGTAATCACCAGATAACTTATGAGGTCTGTGCTTTTCAGGGACTTTTCCGGTTTTTTGCAGCAAATCAATAATCTGCTCTAAAAGGCTCAAATCATAGCCTCTCTTTTTGCACCTTTTAACATCTTTCTTAAATTGATTTGTGGCTTTAATGCTGTACATTACATTAGACATTTATCTATTAAGTCAGTTGCATTTTTGGCATCAAAAACCTTTCCCTGACTCACTTCCAATAATGATTTATCAATAGCGCCAACTTTTTTTCCTGAAACTGATTTGATTTTTACCCCACGCATTGTTGAGAACAAATCGATTAATGTTCGCAAAATTGATTTGTCTTTAACTTCGATAATAATTTGTTCCATGGTTTTTTTGTACAAAAATAGCAACTTTGAAAGAACAAATCAAATAGCAAATCATAATGGTTGTTGATTTCCTGCATGTTTTAATTGTCAAAAAATGACCTGTTTTGACATTTTCGTAGGGACAGGGCATGCCCTGTCCCTACTAATACGGAATCCTTCGCTCCGTTAGCGGAAAAAAACGGGTAAGCTTTTTTTTATTTATTAAGTTGAAATTCAATACCGGTTTGCATGATTGCATATGCTAATGGTTTTAAATGGTAAAATCTTCCTCATCGATTGGGTGTGGCTCGATATCGACTGAAAATTTTCGTCGCAGAAACATTAGCTGGATCTGTAAATCAATAATATCATCAACACCTTTAACAATCAAAGCAATATCAATATCGCTCCCGGTACGCTGGTTATCTTTTGCATAGGAACCAAAAAGATATGCTTTCTTAATATCGTATTTTTTTTCGTTTATTAAAAAAGCTATATACTTTTCAGCTATTCTGTAAGCATCTTCTTTATCCATAATCTAATGTTTTGAATTTGGGTTACCCAATATTCAGTATAATCAGGTGTGCACTTTTTGTAAAAAGCAAGTTTGATATCATCGTAACGAGCATTCATGTTAAATGCTGTAATGGTGTCTAATTGCAGTTGCAACTCATCGTTAACCTCCATACCCGATTTTAGCGCAAGTTTTACCATTGATTATTTTCCGCGGCACCGGATTGGTTTCTATGGTTTTGTAATTAAAAACTTCCAATAATTATCTATATGAACAACATTGAATGTGTAATTCTTGTAATGATTTTCAAAGTCTTTTGGCACGTTTACCTTTTTCTTAGCATTGAATTTACACTCGTAAAGTTGGTAATTGTTGTTCTGCTCTTCAATGTAATCAATTTCCTTTCTTTGATAATTACGCCAAAACCAACTGTTTATAAATTTTCTGTAATTAGGGACCAACTTTTTCTTCTCCGAAACAAAAAAATTCTCCCATAGTTGACCCACATCGTTACGGATGTTTAAAGGGTTGAAATTCCGGATTAAAGCATTGCGAATGCCACAATCGTAAAAGTAGATTTTTTGGCCTTTCCCAATCTCATTTCGGGGATTATTGCTCAATGCAGTCAGGCGGAAAATAACAAAGTTCTGTTCCAGCAATTCAATGTAACGCTTTACAGTATTTACATGAATTCCTATTTTATTAGACAATTCATTATATGAAACCTCGCTACCTATCTGAAAAGCCAGCGCCCTGACTAAATGATAAAGCACATCGGGCTTCTTCAAATTTTCGAATTGTAAGATATCTTTGAAAAGATAATTAGATGCAATATTCTCAAGCTCGTCTATGGCAAAGTTTTCACTTTTCCCATAAATCTCAGGATATAACCCAAACCTTAAAATATTTTCAATTCTGGCATGTGCAGTGATCAGGTCTTCATGTTCAACAACCTCCTCGAAACTCAATGGAGTCATTATAAACTCACGGGAACGGCCTGTTAAAGGTTCACCGGATTGTTGCTGCAAATGAAATGATGATGAACCTGTTGCGATAATCTTTTTATCAGGGAAAGTGTCGTGAATGACCTTAAGTGTCATGCCAATATTGTTGATATTCTGCGCTTCATCAAATACCAAATACCTGTATTTCCCTAAGAAAGCAGCCAGTAATTCGGAATTGGTTGTTTCCAACGCTTCTTTATTTTGGAGTAGTTCACAGTTAAAGTATTTTGCATCAAGTAAATTTTCAATAATGGACTTCACTAAGGTAGTTTTCCCAACTCTGCGGGCACCCCATATCAAAATGACTTTGTTAAGGTTTAAAGCCTCCGTAATTTGTTGGCAAATGGTTCGTTTGATCATACGACCACAGTTTTTATTTTAAATAATGCACATAACTGCACAAATTTAATCAAAATTGTGCAGTTTGATGCATAGAAAACGATCAATTCATTCTATTTCTGGAGGTTATTAGGGGTTATCAGGGGTTGTTGCGGTTATTGTATGCAGTTCGGACATGGTCATCATTGCAGGGATCAGGAGACCATTGCAGAGACAAAAGGCCGTTATTGCAGAGACAGGGCACCGAACCATCGTGGTAGGGACAGGGCATGCCCTGTTCCTACCGTGCCCTGTCCCTACGTAACCCTATCCCTACTCATATTCCTATAAATTAGTGCATGTTACTTTAATTTTTTCATTGATGTATTAGCTATCAATACTTTCATTTGTGATATTGCCATTTTATTTAATACTACTTTACGAAGTTAAATAATCAAGAGAAAAAAAGTTTTTTTTG
>CAYMLS010000399.1:0-4455 GCA_964390665.1 uncultured Bacteroidales bacterium
TTATTTTTGTAATGCGGAAAGGGGTTTTTCATGCCAAATGCTGATCATATATGAATACAACCCTAAAAAGATTATTGTCCACAAACCGGCGCGAAGCGGAGCTCTATGATGTCAATTTTTTGAAAACGGGATTTCCGGGAGAACGCATATGTAATCCGGGAGGATGCTGGTATTTATAATTTGTTTAACCCCGTTTCTGTAAACCTTTGTATGGGAATGTTGTTTAAAAGATTGTATATAAAATAAAACACAACATCAACAAAGATTTACTCATTAAAATAAAAATTATTATGAATACATCACTCAAAAAGAGTTTAAGCGTTTTTTCCTTCTTCCTTTTCTTTTCATTTGCTTCTATGCAACTCAATGCCAACGACATGAAAACATTCCATGATTTTACTGTGATGGATATTTACGGTGATTCTTACGATCTGAGTCAATTGGAGGGCAAAAAAGTAATGGTTGTAAATACTGCCAGCAAATGTGGTTTAACACCCCAGTATGAAAAACTGGAAAAACTTTACAAAGAATATTCAGACAAAAATTTCGTGATCGTTGGGTTTCCCGCCAATAACTTCATGAATCAGGAACCGGGTAGCAATGAAGAGATTGCAGAGTTTTGCGAGGCAAACTACGGAGTCACCTTCCCCATGATGAGTAAAATATCTGTGAAAGGTGATGACATGCACCCCCTTTACCAATGGCTTACAGAAAAAGATCAGAATGGTATGATGGATTCTGAGGTATCCTGGAACTTTCAAAAATACCTGATCAATGAAAAAGGAGAATTGGAAAAATATTTCAAACCCCGCAAAGATCCACTCTCCGATGAGATCGTAAGCTGGATAAATAATTAAACCCTGCAACATCTGACAACCCCTGGCAGAGGGGTAAAGAAACTACAAAAGCATCCGAAATGCCTGTCTTCTTCCGATCCTGATATCAAAGAAGACAGGCATTTTACGTTTAAATGACAAAAGCATCACCAACAACTCCTTCCTGTTCACTTTTCCCCAAACCCTTATTTTTTGACTTAAACGTGTAAGAGTATCTAAAAATCACTGTACACGAAATAAGGAAATAAGAAAGTGAATCCCAAAACATATGAAATTATCTCCATGCTACGGTATAGCATTCAAAGTTCTTTCTTTGCACCACAAAAAAGATAAAGAAGATTCGTTCATGAGTTCATAAAAAGAAAAATCTGCCTTCAAATCTTTTTGATCTTGCAAAAACAAAAAATATTGATTAACTTTTTGGCATTGTTCCCTGATTTATGAATCATCGGGGAAACAACCTGATTCCCGGGTCAAAGATAGTATCTACCGGATAAAAAAAGGAAACAAATACATCCAATGTGCATGTAAATTTAAAGAATACCCAAAGTTCATTTCATCTCAACCAATACTCTTTTTCTAAGATTATATGAAGCAGCATATTGATAATCATTGATAAATAGTGTCAGCAAGAAAACTCACAATTTTATCTGTGCTTGAAAAAGAAAGCGTCAAGTGCAAGGCGGGAGATGACTAAAAAACAGGAGTTTACTTTTCGTAAATGACTGATTCAAAAACGAGAATAACGCAGTATTTGGCGTTTTCTTGCAAAGACTAAATATGCAACAAAGATTTCAGAACCAAACATTCAAAAAGACAAAAAACTTTTTCGCCTATGATAATCAGAATACTAACATTACCTATCAGATACCTTTTTTCATTGTTGAAGAAAAAAATAGGCAAATTAGATTACGTTAAAATCGAATCATTATATGCTTTTGGCAATGAAAAAAAAATACTGGTAAAGGCCCGCGTGATAGAAGCTTACAAACAAAGCAGACCCTCCGAAAAAAAAACCTATTTCCAAAACATACTAGCCACTTTGCGCCGGTATGCAGGCAGTCAGGTACCCGACGTCATGGTGGAAGTAAAACATCTTGAAACCACAAAAACAGTAAAAACCGATGCTGAGGGCATTATCGACTGTACTTTTGAACAATTCATTCCATCTATTCCTGAACATGATAAAATATACTTCAGGATCATAGAGGAAGAAGGGATTGAACCCGAAGAAACCATTACCGAACATGATGTGATCAGATTCAACTCCAAACACCCCATGGGCATCATATCCGATATTGACGATACGATCATTATTTCTCATGCCACCCAGGTTGGAAAGAAATTCTGGCTGTCCATTTCAAAAAATGCCTATACACGCCGTCACTTTCCCGGTGTCAGTAAATTTTACCATGAACTCTCTCATGATAAAAGCAATCCTTTTTTTTACGTTTCCAGCAGTGAATGGAACTTATTTGACATGATCAAAGATTTCCTGAAATTCAGAAACATCCCTGATGGTGTATTGCTTTTAAAAGATTTCCACATTGACCTTACGAACATCTTTAAATCAGGAGGAGGAGACCATAACCATAAAATAAAAAAAATTGAGTTGCTGATGAACCTTTACCCTTCTATGAAATTTGTTATGATAGGCGACAGTGGGCAGCATGACCCCGAACTTTACGCTGAGGTCATAAAAAGATATCCGGACAGGGTAATTTCCGTTTACATAAGAGAGGTAGGAAAGAAAGATATAAAAAGGCGCAAACAAATAATGAAAATATTGAAAGATGTACCCGAGCGTCCTGAATTCAAATTTATTGCTGACACTCATGCAACGATCATGCATGCAAAAGAAAACAACTTCATATAACAAAAGATGGATAAATATATACTGCTTGTCATCAACCCCAAATCAGGAACACAAAGGGATAAAAACAAACTACCAGCGATCATTCAGGAGGAGTTTCCCGGGCATATAATAAAAACTTATTTTACCACCGGCACAAATGACGAAATGCAGATAAGTGATTTTTTAGACGAATTGTCTCCGGAAATGGTGCTGGTGGCAGGAGGCGATGGCACCATACACGGGGTTTCAAAACCTTTGATGAAGGCACAGATACCGATGGGCATTATACCCATGGGATCTGCTAACGGACTCGCAACTTGCCTGAAAATAGACGAAACAGAAGATACCCTGAAAAATATTCATGAAAAAAACATCGTAGATGTCGATGTTCTTGAAATCAACAATAAACGATGTTTACATTTAAGTGATTTTGGTTTCAATGCCGGATTAATAAAACGGTTTGAAAAGGAAAACAGCAGAGGTATGCTTTCCTATTTTAAAAGTTCTTTGGAGCAGTTTTTTGAGATGAAACCCTACAGGTTTACGCTACGTTCTGCCAACACCAGCGAGTTGGTTGAATGTCGCTTACTGATCATCGCCAACGGCGACAGATATGGAACAGGAGCCGTGATCAACCCTCAGGGAAAAATAAACGACCGGAAATTTGAGATCATTGCTTTGAACCCTGATGGCATTGATGAAATGCTTACGGTCTCCTATGAGTTGTTCAGCGAACAAATTCATGAATCAGAATATGCCAGCATATGGTCAATGGAAGAAGCAGAGATCACAAATCATGATGATGCAGATTTTCATATTGATGGAGAAGTAATGCCTTCAACTGAAAAAGTAACTGTAAAAGTATCTGACAGTCAACTTCATATTTTCGGAAGTCAATAGCAAACTTCTCTTTTCATAGATTCAGGATGATGCACATAAAGATTGTCTCAGGCATGTGCTGGCAAAACATTTTTTTCCACAGGAACCCACAATATCAGAAAAGCAATAATTTTGCCTTTTAAAAAGGAACTTCTTCTTAAAAATAAGAACAGAAAGAACAAAAAGCATATCCTTTGGGGTCATCAGGGATATTGGCTCCGCCTACTATTTGTTATATGCCTTCTACCACGCTGACTTTCCTCAGGCAAAACAGGCGCTGGCGCTGCTCACCATGGTGATTGTTTTATCTGTATTTATTCACGGTTTTATGACATGCCCCATCATGAAAAGATGGGCACCCCAGTAAAAGGAGAAATCGGGCAAGGATGTCAAACCCCAAAAAAAATACCTGTAATCAGTATTGGAAAAAAACCATCCTGACCCCTGATCCCACTCTTTTGCTGAGTTTCCATAGAAGGGATATCCTTTGTTGTTTTTAAGCATGTTAGCCAAGTGCAGCATGTTGTAGGTCATAAAAGTTATATCCCTGACAAAAAACAGAATATTTGCAATAAGCATTAACAATATTTAAAAAACAAAGTGCGTTATCCATATAGTACTATTTCATACTTCCTTTTTGCGCAAAAAGAGTTTTGAATGAAAAATTTTATTCACCTTCAAACTCTTACACTATGGATGCTCAAACAAATTGGAGAAACAAACTTGAAAAAAGAAAAGGTATCTTTTTTAAGACAGGGTTATCGATTTCTATGATCCTTGTCTTACTGGCCTTTGAATACAAGGTTTCAGAAAGAATCATTACCGACCTTCCACCCCAGATGGATGTTTATATTGATGATGAGATGATTGAGATCACCATCCCTG
>CAYMLS010000400.1:0-4437 GCA_964390665.1 uncultured Bacteroidales bacterium
ATCCGGCCTGATTTCTAAACCCCTCGAATTCGAGGGGTTTAAAACCGGGATTATACAATGTTTCCCAAATGCCCAGAAACTCTATGGTGTTGCGGTTTCGCATCCAATTTGCAATAACTGCGCTAGTGTCGTCAGTTTTGTGTTTGGCAATATCGGTCAGCGATATATAATCTTTTTCATTAGCCTGAAATACCGTAATATCTCTTCCATGCACATGAATTTTAGCATTTTTCGTCATAGTTCAATTTTGTTAATTGTGGCATATTCGCCATAATTGAAATTTACGTTTTTTCATAATAACAGTACCCATGTTAATGTGCAAATCAATTGTTAGTGCTCTATATTTCAAATATTTTCTCATTATCAAACTGTTTGTGTTCGCCGTTTTGTACATAGCCCAATTGGTTTGTTACCAACCGTGTTTTCCCAATATTAAAATCAGATACATTCCCATGCGTATGGCCGTATATCCATAATTCAGGCTGATGCTGTTCAATAAAATCAAAGAGTTCTACAGCAAAAGCCTCATTTAAAACATCACCCCGGTAAGCTTCTGGATAATTCATAAAAGTTGGAACATGATGAGTAACCACAACTTTCTTTCCAGTATTAGTAGTAGTAAACGCCTCTGTTAGAAATTGAAAGCTTTGTTTATGTTGTTGATTGTATAATTCTATCGTCAACAAGTCATTTTGATGTTTAATCAAACGAAAGTCGTTCATACTATTATAGATAGTCCACTGATTTGCAGGTGATATCTTTGACCAAAGCGTAGTGAATATTAATTCAACATCATCATGTTTAATTGTAGTATTATTAAGTAAATGAACGTTGCTTTTAATTTTCTCATGAAATACACCACTTCTCTCATTTAAGTCTGCATAATAGTATTCATGATTACCGGCAATCCAGTATGTGTTTTCAAAATTACCGGATACGTAATTAAAGAAATCCCGGTGTTTTTCCAATACAGCGAAAGGCACAATATCACCAGCCAAAACCAGAATATCACCAATGGGTTTTAGAGGATTAACTTTCAGAAACGCTTTGTTTTCCGGAAACTCAATATGTAAATCTGATGCGTATTGAATTTTCATTATTAATCCATTAGTTCTTTTAAATACTTATTTATTTCGGATTGAACACCTTTTAATTCATCCTCTAAAGTCTCAATGTCTTTTTGTACTTGTTTGATATCCACTTTGGCTTCTTCCTCAAACGTGTCAACATAACGTGGTATGTTCAGGTTAAAATCATTTTCCTCAATTTCATCGAATGTTGCTACATAACTGTATTTATCTTCCACAATTCCAGCTTCCAGCTTGCCTTCATTAAACTTTCGATAAGTGTCTACAATGTGGTCAATATGTTTGTCATTTAGTTTGTTTTGGTTTTTAGCAGAATCGTAATGTTTACTGGAATCAATAAATAATACGTTAGTATTTTCTGCCTTCCCTCGGTTGAAAATCAAAATAGCAGCAGGAATACCTGTTCCAAAAAATAAGTTTGCAGGTAATCCAATTACCGCTTCCAATAAATTTTCCTCAATTACTTTTTTACGGATTTTTCCTTCGCTTGCCCCGCGGAACAATACGCCGTGGGGAACAACTACACCAACCTTTCCAGTTCCTTCGTAGGTGGTTTCAATCATGTGTGTTATAAAAGCCCAGTCGCCTTTGCTTTTTGGTGGAACGCCTCGCCAAAAACGGCTGTATTGGTCGGTTTCAGGGTCGTAAGAAACTGTAGTTTTATCGCCGTCTTTATCTTCAACCTTTCCCCATTTATCAAGCGAAAATGGCGGATTTGCCACAACTGTATCAAATTTCATTAAAGCATCGCCCTCTTTCAGTTTGGGATTACGAATGGTGTCGCCCCAACGAATTATTGCATCATCAAAACCATGCAAAAACATATTCATCACTGCTAAAGCCCAAGTGCTTCCGTTTGCTTCTTGTCCGTAAAGCGAAAAATTAGGTGAGCCCACTTCTTCACCTGCTTTAATTAGAAGTGAGGCAGAACCACATGTTGGGTCACAAATACGTGAACCGGGCTTTGATTTGGTCAGCTTTGCAATTAATGTAGATACTTCTTTTGGCGTGAAAAATTCACCTGCTTTTTTTCCTGCATCGCTGGCAAAACGTTCAATCAGGAACATATAAGCACCGCCGATAATATCATTACCATCCAGATGTGAAGGTCGCAAATCCAACTTGTCGTTATTGAAATCGAGCAATAAGTTTTTTAAGCGAGTATTTTTATCTTTTGGCTCTCCCAGTTTACTGCTATTAAAGTCAATGTTTTGGAAAATTCCTGCTCCATCTTCGCTATATAATTTCTCTCGGTTGGCTTCTTCCAAATCAGTCAATGCAATATTTATCAATTCTCCGATGTTGGCTTCGTTTCGGCTGTTGAATAAAAATTTAAAGTGGCTATGTTCTGGAACAACAAACCTTTCATGTTGCATGGCTCTTTTTGCTCTTTCTTGCTCTCCATTGTATTTCCTTAAATATGTTTCGTACTTATCGTCATGCACATCGCTTAAATACTTAATAAAAAGCATTGTTAGTACATAATCCTTATACACGCTTGGGTCAATACTTCCTCGGAAAGTATCGCAAGCTTTCCATACTGCATTATTTATGTCTTCTTGTGTTATCATAAAAGTGAAAAATTTAAAGTGAAAAATGAAAAATTAAAGTCCCTTTGAGGTTTTGATAGATTTTACCAGCATAGCAATTAACTCTTTGCATTCTGCCTGTAAAATTTCAAAATTTTCTCTTTCAAGATAATCGGTGTCATGCAAAAGCATTAACCAATATTCGGTTTCATTGGCTTCTTTAAGAGATACTGTTAGTTTATTTATAAAATCTGCTTTGCTTGCAGCAAATTCCGATTCCCGGATTAATGCACCAATGGCTGTTCCAGAACGAAGTACCTGCTTACTTAACACAAATTCTTTCTGGTCATTCACAAGTGATTGACTTAATTTTACAATTTTAATTGCAAAAGTGTAACTTTTATCTTTTAGTGGATTCTTTAATTTTTCATTTATCATTTTTCTCTTTTCATTTAATTGCATTGATTAATAAATTCTGTATTTCTATTTCTCTGAGATTTTCAATTTTTTGTTTCAGGTTTCTTTCTCTGTTGCGTAGTTTGAAAATCCGTAATATCAATTCCTGTTTTTGAATGCTTGGTATCGGAATTTCCAATTCTGACAATACGGCCTTTGAAATTGAAGCGATTGAAGAACCCTTTGCTTGCCCTTTTAATAAAGTCTGGGTGCCTGGGTGATTAAGAAACCAAGTCAAATATCCGGGTAGTACATTTTTGTCAAGGAGCCGGATAACAAAAAACGATGTAGAAGCCACCGCTGGCATTTCATCATTTTCATACCATGCTGCAAAATTCTTAGAGCCTTTAGCAGCAAATAATACATCTCCTTTTTTTAGTAAATGTTTTTCAATTTTCGAATCCGAATCCAAATCAGGGTAAAGTGTTTCAGAAAGCTCACCGCCTTCATCAAAGTGCTTAGCCTGCAAATAGACTATTTCACCTTTTTGAATGGGTTTTGCAAAAACTCCAGTCTGAATACTTGTGATATGTTTTAATACTGCTTTCAAATAATTTATTTTTAAGTAATACGCCTACAAAAGTAAAACACTTAAATTAAAAATCCAAATAAAAATACATTTTATTTTTAAGTACGCGTTCTACGAATTTAATTAAAGGATATTCTTGGTAGTGTTTTCGGTGGGTAGGGAAGATTACTCACGCAATACTTTTCTTTTAAAAATGCTCGTGAGCTCCCTTTGGTCAGTTGCACTCTTTTGCAAATTTGGGTCTGCGCGCAGGCTTGAGCGATTTACAAATGTGTGCAATGTGTGTTGGGTTTCTTTTGTGCGTTGGAAGAAAAAAACAAAATAAATTCTATCAAGTTTGCACTGGCCTGTCTACGAGGCTCTTTTTACACTTGCAGCAAACGCCCCCATATCACCATTATTGTTATCGTTATTATAGCGCAACGCTTTCCGGGGTATAACTGACTGATTGATGGAGGATATTATAAAATCTGACATTTTTCCTTATTCCCGTAAGGTTGTCCCCTGAATTCGCGTTTGGGTGTTCGTTGTGATCCTTTTTTTAGTTCGTACTTTTTTATTTATGCATCAAAAATAAGTATTTATTTTAAACTTTGAACATCTTTAACACTAAAATCTGTGTAAAACTCCGTTCAACCAAGGTTTTAGCATGGTTGCCATATTAAACAAGGTTTCACCTTGAAAAATATATAAGGTGAAACCTTACGTAATATCAATTCACAGGTGCAACCTGCGAAGAACCGGGGAGTAATGCGCCAGCCGTGCAACCAGTAAAGCAGGTTTCCGTTGTACTTATCACCGCATTCATACCTCTACGGCTTTTGACTGAGAGTTC
>CAYMLS010000401.1:0-4408 GCA_964390665.1 uncultured Bacteroidales bacterium
GACTGATTCAAAAACGAGAATAACGCAGTATTTGGCGTTTTCTTGCAAAGACTAATTAGTAGTTAGATTTCCACGACGACATCCTCCATCACCGGAGGGTGTCGTTCTTTTTTACTTTCATTTTTGAAACAACATTATCTTTGCTGTGTGGCAGAATGCAGAAAAATAATACATATCGACATGGATGCATTTTATGCATCGGTGGAGCAAAGAGACAATCCCGCGCTGCGGGGAAAACCCATTGCTGTGGGCGGTGGCGCGGAAAGGGGGGTGGTGGCCGCTGCCAGCTATGAAGCAAGGAAATTTGGAGTCAGATCGGCTATGCCTGCCTCACTGGCAAAAAGAAAGTGCCCGCAGCTGATCTTTGTCAAACCACGGTTTGATGTTTACCGCAGTGTTTCAAACCAGATCAGAAAAATATTTTTGGAATATACAAACCTGGTGGAACCCTTGTCGCTGGATGAAGCTTACCTGGATGTGACCCATCCCCTCAAAGGACCCAACTCGGCAACCCTTATCGCCAACGAGATCAGAAAAAGGATCGACACTGAACTAAACCTGAAAGCATCAGCGGGTATCTCTTTTAATAAATTCCTCGCCAAAACCGCTTCTGACATCAACAAACCCAACGGCTTTTTTGTCATTAAACCTGAAGACGCAAATGCTTTCATCGAAAATCTGCCGGTAAGCAAATTTTTTGGGGTTGGCAAAGTAACCGCAGAAAAACTTTATAACCTTGGCATAAAAACCGGTGCCGATCTGAAAAAAACAGACAAAGAAATCCTGGTCAAACATTTTGGAAAACACGGGATCTTCTTTTATCATATTGCAAGAGGCATTGACCAAAGGGAAGTAGAACCAGAACGCATCAGGAAGTCGGTAGGGGCAGAAAATACCTTTCATCACGACCTGAAAACAACCGACGAACTCAACCAGGCGATGGAGGATATTTGTCAAACACTGTTTTTAAGACTGACACGGGCCGACATGTGGGGAAAAACATTGACCGTGAAGATCAAGTATCATGATTTTACACAGATAACACGCAGCCGTTCGTTTGCTGAACCAGTGACGGATAAAGATATGATCTATGACCTGTCGGTACATTTGCTGCATGAAAACAGAGAAACGGGTAAACCCATCAGGTTGCTCGGTGCCACCTTCTCTCAGCTGGAAAGCAATCAACAAAGCGCCGGAAAACAACTGCGTCTGCAGTTTTGGTAGCCGTTTATTCCGGGTCAACAGATCGCCCATCGCTCTGTTTTTGTCTGCAGAGAAGTCCTACTCCTCCCCTGCCCTTATTTTTTCTGCCCGTTCTTCCGCTTTTTGTATAAGTTCGGATGCTTGCTCATCGGCCTCTTCTTCAAGAGCATTGGCCTGCTCATCTGCATTTTCTATCAGTTCCTGACCTGCTCTTCTGGCAGCTGCTTTGGCAAGCGGATTACTGGCCTCATCTTCCAGTTTCTCAGCATTGCTGCGTGCCTCCTGTCGGATAGCATCGGCAGCATTTTGGGCTTCATTGCGTATGTTTTGTGCCTGCTGCCGGGCTTCTTCCAATACCTGATCTGCCCTTTTATCCAATTCCTGTTGGGCCTTCTCACGGTTTTCATCAATCAACTCCTCTGCCTGATCCCTGACCTCTTCTTTTTTCTCCTCAATGACATCCTCAATGGCACTTTGAGCCTGATCGCGTGCAGTTGTTTCGCTATCACCCATGCCAACAGAAACAGAAGGATCACTGATGTTGCCTGTGATAGATATATGAACCTTTACATTTTCACCAGGATCAACGTTAATACCTGAGACCGCTTCTGCCTGTTGTGCAAGGCTATTGATCAGATCATTGGCGGCACTGCCAAATTCGCTGCGGGGAATGGATAGTTCCATCAGGTAATCCATGGTTTGCTCAAAGGAATGACTCCCCGATAACGTGGCGGTTGCACTGCCCATCTGCATGTCAAAGGGATCCACTTCCACCTTCCCATCTGAAAATGCAAAGTTCACATTCACATCTTTCATATTCAGGGTTTTAAACCTGTCTGATTTCAACTTTTCCGCAATGTCAACCATTACTTTACTGTTTTCAATACGAATATCATCTGACTGGAAACGACCCGATCCAGCCAGGGTATTCATCAAAGGTTCCATGCTTTCATTGAGTAAAGAACTGATCGTAAGGGAGGCAGAGAACGCTCCTTTTGCTTTATCTCCGATGGGGGCAAGCTTACTGAAAGTATTGAACGTGGTGAAGGTGGCACCCAGATCAAAACCTGATATATCCAAACCAAAATCGAAACCCGGATTCTCAGGATCTGTGGTGAAATAGGATCCATTAACGGTCATTTCACCATCCAGCATATTCATCCTCAGATCGCGCAACTCCGCCTTTTGCTCCGCCACCAGAATGGTTCCGTTCACATTGGTCATCTCCAACTGATCAAACAACAACCGGCCGAAATTGCTTTGCAGGGTAAAACCGATATTGGCAGGTATCTCTATAACGGAAAGTTCTGCTGCAGGTTCTTCCTCCTGAACGGGAACCGTATCTGTGGTTTCCATGAGGGGGGTGAGATCAAAAAAATCAGACCTGGTCTCAAAACTACCTCTCAGAATTTCATCGTTCAGAGCGTATCCCAGAATGTTATCGATCTTTCCTGTGGCTTCCATATCACTTTCACCCATGGTAAGGGAAAAATTAGTCATTTCTGCCCATTGAGGGGTAAATGTTAATTCCATCAGCGATATGTTTACATCTTGCGGAAGATCAGGGGAGACATATTCCAAATTGGCAACCGACAGGTTTCCGGTAAAAACAAAGTCCTGATAATTTTCATTTTCAATGGATGACATGCTTCCCTGCGCGATCATATCACCCTCAATAATTCCTGAAAGATCCGTATCCTCCAATGGATATACATCTTGTAGGCGCGCAAGGTCGATCTTACCATCCAGACTTGCATCAATTTTCGGATCCGATACAGGTGTTTCCATCCTGAATCCCATTCTCACAGGATTACCGGCAACATCCAACGAAAAATTGCTGATATCCACAACAGTTAAATCAGCATCGCCACCGGGATTAAAAAGTTTCGTGGTAATGTTAACATTTTCCACGGCAGCAGGTAATTCGGGGTACTGAAACATCCCGTTTTCCACCTGTAGGTCAATATCAAAACCCGGAATATTTTCATCGTCATAAATACCTTTTACACTGCCACGGATACCCATGGAACCGGAGGTTTGCAGATCGGAGAAATCTTCTGCGTAAATGGCAGGTATCAGGGAAAGAAAAGATTTAAACGATGTTTGCGGTGAATGGAAAGCAAGATCCATATCGTATCCCCCTTCGGGCATGGCAAAGGTACCTTCGGCAACTATTTGCAGATCATTCAAAAACAATTCATTATCCTTAAAGGTAAAGATCCAGTCCCTGAGATCTGCGCCGATATCAGCTTTAAGACGGACTTGCACGCCGGCAAAATAAGGAATGCCATCGTACGAAAAATAGAATGCCCCGGCACGGGTATCAGAAACAGAGAGATCCGTAAAATCAGATGTGAAATCACCGGAAAGGGTATGATGAAAATCCTGCAACCTTGTATATACTTTATAAAAGCGATCATCGTACACGATCTGCGCATTGGTAAGGGTTAGTTTTTTCAGTGCAATTTGAAAATCAGCCGGTTCAGCAGATGTTGTATCAGGCGCTTCATCAACCTCTCCGGTATCAAGCATAATATCATAATTAGATGTTCCATCTTCGAGTACCAGAACATGCACTACAGGATTATCTATCCGGATGGTTTTTATTTCGTATTCACTCCCTTTCCAGATACCCGACAAATCAAAAGTAAGTAGTATCCTGCCGGCCGATACCAGGGTATCACCCTCAAAAACGCCTTTTCCGGCAACACTCAGGTCATTCATCCTGAATGATATATCAGGAAAACTCCTTAAAAAAGACATTCCAAAATCTCCAAAATCGATGGTGGCATTTAAGTTCTGATTCATGGTGACCTTAACCTGCTCCACAATGCGATCTTTGAAGATATAGGGAAGGGTTAACAACAAAACGAAAACAACCAAAAGAACAATACCGGTAATTTTTAATATTTTTTTCATTTTTCCTGTGTTTTGATGAGAAAATAAATCAGAATTTGAAAAATATGAGACAAAACGGGCAGACGTGTAAATTTATCCTGAATGTAAAATTAACCTATTATTTCACATATTACAAGCGTATGGATAATTCTGATCTTTTATGAATTAGATTTTGTATATTTGATTGTTAAAGCAAATGAACCGAGCATGACAAAATTTTTTGACACACACGCACATGATGATCATTCGTGGCATGTAAAGCATGCAGTCAGCATTTTGGCGAGCTCTCTCGTTGGAAAAAACGAGA
>CAYMLS010000402.1:0-4406 GCA_964390665.1 uncultured Bacteroidales bacterium
GCAATTCCAATGCGCTTGTTGGATCGTGCAACAGTAGCAATATAGGATGAGTGGGTTAGGGTGTGTGCATCCGATTCCATTACATCTGCAAAAAGATTGGTAGAACCCACGTAGATCAGGATGTAGGTATCATTGTGCTTAAATATACGTGGATTGTGCGTTGCCCGCCCATCCCAGTATTGGGCTCCGCGGGGAGGCAAAGCCACATCGCTGAATTCATAAGGACCTTCAGGGGTGTCGGATACGGCATGTACTATTTCACTGTCAACCATCCATCCCGGATGAAAAGGCAGATATTTGGCCCACCTGGATACAAACATGTGGTACTTTCCATCATCTCCCTTTATTACCGAGCTTCCCCATACCCAGTAACCTTCCTGCGTAAAACCGCCATCAACAGGAGCTTCACCGATATTCTCATATACGTTGTTTTCCCAAACTGAAGGATCAAATTCATTCTGATCTTTTTTGCTGCTATTACATCCCGTATTAAAAATCAGCAAAATCACACCAACCTTTTTAAGTATTCTGATCATTGCAAACATAGTAATAAGTGAGTCAATTAATTAACAATCTGGCATTTTTCAGTAAGTATCTTCTTTACAGTTCACTTTACATGTTACCTGAAAAAGACCGGAGGATAATCAGCTACTCTTCCTGCAGCATTTTGCCTAGCTCTTTAAGGATCTGTAAGGATTCACCGGGAACATTTCCATCTCCGACGGGACCTATATTGAGTAACAGGTTTCCGCCTTTTGCTTTCTAAGGGGAATCTCCAAAATTCCTGTTTCACAGCGATTTGCTGTTGGTTCTGAAAGAAATCATACTCGTGTACTTCAGCATGCTCAGTAGAGCTGTGATTAAAGTTTAATCATGGAGGTTTCATGTTTTTGTAAGATTACATAAGCACCAGGCAGCATACTCCACAAAAAGGGAAGTTTTCAAATTGCTGGTTGTAGCAGAATTATCCATATAAATCGATTATCAGGTTTCACTTCAACTATCCATGGCTTTTTTTCTTAATAATGCTTCCAAAAAATAGTAATCAGCATAAATAATAGGAATATCAACCTCTGATCCTTTGTTGTAATTCCCTACAGAATGATCGAGTATGGCGTGGTTGGAACCATCGGAAAGATAGGATTTTGATAAATTGGTAAGAATGTCAGTAGCTACTGAATAGTAATAATCTGATTCCTGTTGATTATCAACCAATTGTGATAGTTCAAGTAAACCATATGCTGTCACAGCAGCGGCCGATGCATCTTTGGGAGCATCAGGAATATTAGGGTCATTAAAATCCCAATATGGCACCAGGTCTTCGGGGAGACGGTCTATAAAAACCTGAGCCATATTTTTTGCTGTTTCCAGGAATTTTTCTTGTCCGGTTTCCCGATAAACCATTGCAAATCCATAGATTGCCCAGGCTTGCCCGCGTGCCCATAGTGATTCGTCTGAATACCCCTGGTGCGTAACCTTCTGAACTGCTTTACCTGTAATGGTATCGTAAGCAACTACATGCCAGTGTGTATAATCGGGTCTTATCTGATTGTTCAACGTTACCGTGGCATGTCTTACAGCTATATCATAATACTCCTGCTTGCCTCCGTTTTTGGCTGCCCAAAACAGTAATTCGAGATTCATCAGATTATCGATGATGGTATTGTGGGGTGCCTTATAACGATCAATTGCATGCGGCCACGATAAAATGGTACCTGCTACCGGATGGTACATGGCTGCAAGCTGATCGGCGGCAGTATGTAAATATTCTTTGTACTCTTCATTACCAGTGAGGCGATAACCATTGCCAAAACTGCACAAAAACTGAAACCCCAGATCATGGTCTTTTTTGTCTCCTGATAGAATATTCGCCACAGGCAGACTTCTTTCATGTGCTGCCTCTTTCCAATAGGTATCCCCTGTGTAATCATACATCAACCAAAGTATACCGGGCCAAAAACCAGAAGTCCAGGTATGGTAATGTTGAGTTTCCCAGGATTGTTTACCTTCCGGTATGTTTCGTGGTATCTGATCAAAATCCTGTTGACTTTGCTTTGCACTTGAAACCTGTTCAACAGCAAAACTCATAATCTGATCTATATCCAGTTGCTTTTCATTGCCGGAGCATGACTGATAAACAGTTGAGATAAAAAAAGCAAAAACCAATGTGATAGAAATTTTAATTTTCATGTATATATATTTTAAATGTAATTTATCTATGATGTTTAAGGATGATCGCCATTGTTTTGAAACAAGTCACCTTTGGTGAGCGTAATCCATGGATCACCCTGGTTTCCATTCAGAGGTCTGTTTGCACCAATCCATTTTCTGAAATCAGTTCCCAAATCAAAAATATTATTGGATATTTCGTAGATATTGCGCCTTGTATTGGTTCTTTTAGGGTTTTTGTTCCATGCAAAAGGATTATTCAGGATATCCCATTCGTAATAATGCAGTATGACACCCTGAAGAGAGGCTCCATTTGTGGTAACTTTATTCCAATGATTGAAACCACAATAGCGGGCAATTTCAAAATGCTGTGCCATTGTAGTCAGTGCATAAGCGGTATAGGTAAGACCACTTCTGCCATCATTCCGAACTACTTCGCGGGGTAAATATTCGCCTTTTTCATCTTTTTCAAACTTCCAGGATCCGCCTGGTATTCTGACACTGGAATCCCGCCTCGGATAGAAAAAACTTGTCTGATGAATAACTGCTTCCCTCAGCAGTTCTCTGTCCTGAAATACAACAGCAGCACTGATCACTCCGAGCAATCCGGCATCCTTCCAGTTATTATCTTTTACACGCATCACCCTGAGCACTTCTCCCCCGATCAATACCTCATCTCTCCACCAGGATTCAAATTTCTGCTGCTCTGTTTCACTCCATCCCGGGTAATTCTTCAAAAGATCTGCTGCATACAGCATGGGATTGAAAAAACTTCCCAGTTGCAACCCACTGTCTGCACCTGTAAAGGTTGTCCCCTTTTTTACCCAGGCCATCAGCACAGATATGGCTATTTCAGCATATTCTTCCCTTCCTGAAAGGTCGTAAGCCAAGGCACATGTATAGGCAGCATAAGCATGATTCCACAAAATTTCTCTCATCTTTGAAAGATTACTGCCTGATTCATACCCACCCATTATTTTCATCATTTCGGGTGGGTTGGGTTTAAAATGCATTTGTTTTTCCGCTTCTTCCAGCAATAGCAAATAGGTATCGTACTGTGGCTGTTGTTTCGCAGCGATTCGTTCAAGGATGGTGGTACGTTCTTTGGCATTGTAAACAGTCATATATTGAGAAAAATCCACTTTACTGACATCAATATTGTACTCACTTGTCCATGGTTCGGGGGAATTTGGAAAAGTTTGCGCACCTGCCAGGAAAGGGATAAAAATCAGAACCGGAAATATTAAAAAAGAGAGTTTTTGCATCATAGAAGACTTAAGGAAATAATAATCATTCAAAATAATTTTCTATAATTCTCAGGCAAATGCATTGCCATGGCGAATATTTGCTACTCGCATTCATTTTGTCTTTAAACATACTTCAATAAAAAACGATGGATTATTGAATGATTACCCTTTCAATCCCAACCTGATCGTCATTTCTTATAACCATAAAATAGATTCCATTTCCATGTCCGGAAATATCAATGTTTTCTTTGAGAAAACCAGTAGATTGAAATTCTTTCGTATAGATTCGTTGTCCGGTCATATTCATTACCTCTACCCCCACCATACCTTTTCTACCATTTGACAATTCAAGGGTAAACTGACCATTACCAGGATTTGGATATACCATAATACCAGAGGTTATGGAAGACTGATCATTCACATTCACTGTTGATTGAAAGTTGGCAATGAGCGTAAGATCATGTTCCGGCATCGTGATTAATTCATCATTGGCAGGGTTCACTTGATTCCCCTCCTCATCGGTCCAACCTTCAAAAGCAAAATTGGGCCCCGGTGAAGCAGATATCTCTACGTTATACCCGGCAGGATACTCACCAGTACCAAAAACATAGCCTGCACCAGGAGGATCAGACAACAGTGTCAACAAATACATTTGAGGCAGAATAACGTCTGCATCATCATCACTGGGTGTACTTCCATCGTTGGAAATGAATATCATATCCAGCTGTGCATGATCTTCCCTGTAATGAAATGAGATACTGTAGGGCGATGCGGGGCGGATATACGGGAAAACTATTATTTGTTGATCTGACGCACGGGAACATAAAAAAGGAACACATCAATGAAAAAGATGCGAGAAAGTTTCTCGGCGGATATGGATTAGGCGCAAAAATTCTTTATGAAAAGATGCCGGCACGTGTCGACCCCCTAGGCCCGGAAAATATTTTCGGTGTATTAGCCGGCCCGCTTACCGGGACACCCCTGCCATTC
>CAYMLS010000403.1:0-4375 GCA_964390665.1 uncultured Bacteroidales bacterium
GCTTTCTTTATCAAGCACAGATAAAATCGTGGGTTTTCTTGCTGACACTATATAAATGAATGCGAAGTTACCCATTATTTTTTTACTGTATAAAACCCTGCCCTGGTTATCCATACAGAAAGCCCCTGTATATCCGCAATAAAAATCATTTGAAATCATTTTAAGTATTCTGATAAAATGAAGTGGTTTTATCTTCGCTTTTATCTAAAAAAACAATTTCATGCAGATGATATTGTCATTGCCTTGCAAAACAAATAAATTGAGAAGTAAAAACTGTTCGTTTTCCTCAATTTTTCGTATTTTGCAGATTCTGCCGGAGCAGTTTTTCAATATGCCTGTTTCGACAGAGATACTGACAATTTCCAAACCTAAGTATATTGTATTTTGAAAGGAATCATCGTAAAATCTACCGGGAGCTGGTACAAGGTACTTACCCTGGATGGGGAAAAGGCCTACGATTGCCGTTTGCGCGGAAAATTTAAAATGGATGGTATCCGCTCCACCAATCCTGTTGCTGTAGGCGATGTGGTTATTTTCTCTCCGGAAGGAGGGCAGACTACAGGCATCATTACCGGTATTGAGGAGCGAAAGAATCATATTGTCAGAAAATCAACCAATCTGAGCAGGAAAAGTCAGGTAATCGCTGCCAATATAGACAAAGCATTGCTTATTGCCACGCTGTTTGTACCCCGCACTTCAACAGGTTTTATTGACCGGTTTCTGGTCAACTGTGAAGCATACAGTGTGCCGGCAGAGATCGTTTTCAACAAGTGCGACCTTTACGAAGAAGAAGAAAATGAAATGCTCAAAGAACTCTTCCACATTTATCAGTCTGCCGGATATTCATGCAAACGCACCAGTGCTGTCAGCGGTGAAGGACTCCAAGAACTGAAAGAACTCATCAAAGACAAAACAGTATTATTTTCGGGACACTCCGGCGTGGGAAAATCAACCCTTATCAACGCTATTGAACCGGGGTTGAATCTGAAAACAGCGCAGATCTCCATGACACATTTGAAGGGAAAACATACAACCACTTTTGCGGAAATGTTTCCTCTTTCTTTTGGAGGCAGGGTAATCGATACGCCGGGGATTAAAGAATTCGGACTCGTGGATTTCGAACCCTGGGAACTCAGTCATTATTTCCCGGAAATGCGCGATCTGTTTAATCAATGCCGCTTTGACAATTGTACCCATTACAATGAACCCGGTTGTGCTGTAAAAGAAAGTGTTGAGTCTGGGAAAATCAGCATTTCCCGCTATCATAATTATCTTACCATGCTCACCGGGCAAGACACCAGAGCATGATCTGTCAACTACCTTCCTCAACGGATTCCATAAGATATTAACAACGCCTCGTTGAAAACATCCTGTTTTTTAAAGTACATTTCACCTAAATCATTTCTATCTTAGCATACGAATCACAATCCGGATTAAATATCTGCTGTATCATCATTTCAATAACCGTCTCAAAATTTGTTTTATGCCCAAAAAGATCACTACAGAAAAATCAACCTCTGCAAGACGCTCCTCCAAAACCAAAACCAGCAAAGAAAAAACAGAATCCAAAATATTTGTAATAGACACCTCCGTTATCATTTA
Organism: uncultured Bacteroidales bacterium; assembly: GCA_964390665.1. Classification (GTDB taxonomy): domain Bacteria; phylum Bacteroidota; class Bacteroidia; order Bacteroidales; family UBA7960; genus SKVR01. Next base: position 1,603 of record CAYMLS010000403.1, read on the forward strand.
CAACTATGCTTCAGTGCTTGATTTTCAAGAACATGATGTTGCTATTCCCATTACTGTGCTCGAAGAACTTGACCATTTTAAGAAAGGAAACGATACCAAGAATTTCCAGGCTCGGGAGTTTACAAGAATCCTCGACAGACTTTCGCAATCTTCTTCGCTGCAGAACTGGGTATCGGTGGGAAATCCAAAAGGCGGAAGAATAAGGGTGGTGATGAACAAGCCCAACGGACTGGACGCTACTTCGGTTTTCGGAGAAGATAAACCCGATCACAGGATCCTGAACACGGCAATATTTTTAACCAAAGAAAACCCCCAAAGTAAGGTGATCCTTGTTTCTAAAGACATCAACCTGAGGATAAAAGCCAAATCGCTGAACATTGCCGCCGAAGATTATGAAACCGGTAAAATAAAAAATGTTGATGAACTATACACCGGGAAAAAAGAGATCCATACCGATAATACGGAAGTGATCGAACTGCTCTACAACATGGGATATTGCGAACCCGCAGCACTCGGGCTTAAAGACCCCATACCCAATCAGTACTTTATCATCAAACAAAACAGCAATTCCGTACTCGGATATTACGACCCCCAAAGTGGTTATGTGGAGAAAATTGAAAAACATACCATCCAGAGGATAACACCCCGCAATGCAGAACAGGTCTTCTCCCTGCATGCCATCCTTAACCCCAATATAAAACTGGTTACCCTGCAGGGCATTGCCGGCACAGGTAAAACACTGATCGCACTGGCAGGGGCTCTGGAGCAACGACGAAAATTTGAACAACTTTTTGTAGCACGCCCCATCGTTCCGCTCTCAAACCGCGATATAGGTTTTCTGCCCGGGGATGTTAGTTCTAAAATATCGCCCTACATGGAACCACTTTACGACAACCTCAAATTCATCCATCACCAGTACGGTGAAAAAGACAAAGAGTTTAAAAACATCACCGAAGCCCTGGAAAATGAAAAGATTGTTGTATCTCCGCTGGCATATATCAGGGGGAGGAGCTTATCAAATGTGATTTTCCTCATCGACGAGGCGCAAAACCTTACGCCCCATGAGGTGAAAACCATTATTACCCGTGCCGGTGAAAACACAAAAATGATTTTCACTGGAGATATTTTCCAAATTGATACTCCTTATCTCGATTCACAAAGTAATGGTCTCTCTTACCTGATCGACAGGGTGAAAGGGAATAAACTTTATGCCCACATCAGGCTTGAAAAGGGGGAGAGGTCTGAATTGGCAAACCTGGCCAATAGTCTGTAAAAAGGACATGATGCCTGTAAAAAACTGGTGGATGCTGGAGGAAAATCCACAGCATCCGGAAAGGTTTTATGATCGTTCTGCGAAATGGGATGGTGGAGATAACAAATTACACGAAACAGCCAACCTTATGGTCTTAGCAATTCCTTCATTTATGCTTCCCTGATCATGATCATGGTTCATAGATCAGGGAAAGTACAACATTTCCCACCGCATCAAGGGTAACGGGATCGATCTGCTCCATGGTATCTCCCATGGTATGCCATTGTGGGAAAAAGCCATGGGGAGTATCAGAACGCAGATCAATAATGTTGATGGTGGGGATTCCCCGGATCTCATTTACATACAAATGGTCGTCGGTAATAAACCCTCCCTCCTGATTGATAAAATAATGACCAAAATTCTTCCTTTGGGCCAATTTCCAAACATTCCTTACAATATTGGGTGCGTAGAGCATGGAATACCCTTCTTTTTTGAAAGTAGCATTGTAAGCGCCCACCATATCAAGCAATACTCCGTAACGGGCAAAATAATCAGTACGGTGGGGTCTTTGCGACCAATACTGGCTTCCCAGCGCCCATGAATGCTGTTCAGATCCCTGATGGGTGCGGTGCTCACCGTAGTCTTCGGCATCAAAAAAGATGATGTCTACCCCTGTTTCGGGTGCGTGCATATGCAGCAAACGGGCAATTTCCAACAACACCCCTACCCCACTGCCACCATCGTTGGCACCATCAATGGGCGTAAAATGATTGGCGGGATCAGCATCATGATCTGCCCAGGGACGTGTATCCCAATGGGCACAAAAAAGCAAACGGTTGGTAGCTTCCGGACGAAAAGAACCAACCAGGTTCCTGATATTCAAAACGGTTCCATCATAAGCATTTACTTTCGCTCTTTGCACATATACCGTATCCGACCATTCCCGCAGTTTCTCTTCCAACCAGTTTCCGCAGGCCACATGAGAGGATGTATTGGGCACGCGCGGACCAAAATTTACCTGTTGGGCAATAAACTGATATGCCGAATCACTGTTGAAGGTGGGAATAAAAACACTCTCCTGATTGATGGTTGCGGATTCCCGCGATGTGGAAGACCTGTCTTCACCTGAGTTTTGTTGACCACCACAGGCAAAAAACAGAAAAGCAAAGAAAACGGGACAAAGGTATCTTATCATCGAATTTTTGTTTGCAAAGATAATTAGTCTTTCCAAGAAAATGGCATATGATGCGGTATTTTGATCATTGAATTGGTCATGCCAATGCTGCCACCTCAGAACCCCCAAAAATCAACCGTGCAGCAATATTTTTTCGACCAGAAGAAACCCGCAATTAATAGCGGAATGTCCTGTATTACATAAGCAATGACCTGTTATCAAAACGATGAAAGCAAACAAAACTGAACATTGAAAACGTCTATTCAATCACTGCATCAAAGAACCAATGAACCAGATTCCCTAAAAAATGAGCAGATCGTCCCTCTAAACAGAGACATTTTTTAGTC
>CAYMLS010000404.1:0-4366 GCA_964390665.1 uncultured Bacteroidales bacterium
AAGAAATAATATAATCGTAACCTTCTGGTTTAATAGTCTCCCATATGTATTCATAAGGACCTATTCCTCCACTTATATTTATTGATATTTTTCCATCATCTTCACCTTCCAAAGATACGTGATGTACCTCAATGGATTCTAGTTTTAGCGCCTGCGCTGAAGCATTTTGCCCAAGGATGGAAAAAGCAAGAAATAAAAACAGCAGATTAAAAGTTCTGTAAAATTTTTTCATATGTGTTGTTTCTGTAGTATATTTTGTATCCATAATGCCAGGATTTTTCTTTGTGCTTTTGATTATGTGGTGAAAAATATTTAGTTAAAATCTTTAACGATAAAGAGGTGTGTATCTTTGTTTGTTAAAATGAAAAACCGATATTTTTCAATGATAAATGGTTTCAAAACGATGGCAAAAAACGTTTAAGATGTTTTATCTTCAAAGTTTCCAAATCATTTTTTATTTATGTTTTTTTTGTGTATGTAATGTTTCAAATTGTATATTATTTCGCTTAGCAATTTTATAATTTCGATTAAAATAATTCAAGACAATGCCGGAGTATAAAAATGAGTCACTTCGTTACATTGCTTTTGATTTTATTTATAGCAATCGAAAGATAAAAATATTTCAAAGGTTATTTATCGGTAAAACACTGAGCTTCTTTGAGGGTAATTACTCGTTAACGTTTACTACCTGTGTTTACGGAAGAAGGTAAAAGGAGGTTATAGGTAAAAGTACCCGTTTTGTGGAAAGTGTTAAAAAGAATGACGGTCGTTTTTTTGTACGACTTATCCGTTGATTAACAATATAAGTACATGTTAATGTTTCGACAAAAATTCAAGGCAGTTTTTTTCAATCCTGGAATGGATTTCTGCATCTGGTTGTTGTTGGAATTTCTCTCCCATGATGATCTCATACAATTCAATATACCTTTGGGAGATGGATTGGACTATATCTGCGCTCATTTCAGGGATGGTTTGCCCGGGTTTGCCCTGAAAACCTTGTTTTATCAGCCATTCGCGTACAAATTCTTTAGATAGCTGTTTTTGCGGCTGGTCATCTGCTAATCTTTGCGCGTATTCATTCGTATAAAAGTACCTTGATGAATCAGGTGTGTGGATTTCGTCGATCAGGTGTATAACTCCGTTTTTCTTACCAAATTCGTACTTGGTATCTGCCAGGATCAATCCTCTTTCTGCTGCCCACTGCGATCCTCTTTTGAATAACTCTTGTGTGTAGTGTTCCAGTTTTTCATAATCATCCGCCGAAATAATTTGCTTCGCAAGAATTTCATCTTTGGAAATATCCATATCATGTCCCTGGGTTGCTTTGGTCGTTGGTGTTATCAATGGTGTTTCAAAAGCCTGGTTTTCTCTCATTCCTTCTGGCATTTTTTCCCCGCAAAGGGTTCTTTTTCCTGATTTGTATTCGCGCCAGGCGTGTCCGCACAAATATCCACGTATCACCATTTCAATCTGAAAAGGTTCGCAAATGGTTCCCGCTGTCACCATCGGGTCAGGAGTTTCTGTTTTCCAGTTGGGAACAATGTCGGAGGTGTGGTCGAGGAACTTGGATGCGATCTGGTTTAATACCTGTCCTTTGGATGGAATTCCGGCAGGCAATATCACATCAAAAGCAGATATCCTGTCGGTGACGATCATGATCAGCAGGTTGTTATTTATATTGTAAACATCGCGCACTTTTCCTTTGTAAAAATCTTTCTGACCGGGAAAATTAAAATTAGTTGCAGTTAGGGGCATAACGGATTTTTTTTGTTCCATGATATGGGGGCATGCTTAGAGGTTCATTAACTCTTTAATGGTACGTACCACACCATTGTTGTTGTTATCGTACCGGGTGACGAAGCGTGATAATTCTTTTATTCGGGGATGTGCATTTTTCATGGCATAGCTGTAATACCCTGCCGACATCATATCCACGTCATTTAAGTAGTCACCAAAGATAAGGGTTTCTTCAAATGTAATTTCCATATCTTTTTGGATTTTTTTCAATGCATATCCTTTACTTGCCGTTTGGCTGGTAATGTCTAACCAGGCGTCTCCGGCAACGGCTATCTTGTAATCTTTTTCATAATCCCTGAATTGGGGGTAGGCATTCTTCTCGGCATTGATCTTATCCCAAAGGGTAACTTTTAATATGGTGTCTTCAACTTTTAACAGATCGTCCACCACCTGGAATCTTTCGTAATACTGACGGGCATCCTTTACAAAGGCATCGTAAGTGTTTTCGCAATAGGCCGAGTTTTTCCCACAAAGGATCAGATCGGTGTTTTTTACTTGCCGTCCTTTTTTGATGAACATTCTTGCCGATTCAATGTCCAGTTCATTGATCATCAGCTCTTTGTTGTTATGTTTTACATATGTGCCATTTTCTGCCAAAAGGATAATATCTTCAAGTATGTTACTGAAGAGTTTTTCAATTTTATAGTATTGCCTGCCGGTGGCGGCAATAAAAATAATTCCCTGATCAACAAGTTGGCGATGAACTTCCCAGAACGAAGGGTCAACTGCTTTCTGATCATCCAAAAGGGTTCCGTCCAGGTCTGTAACAATGAGTTTTATCATGTTGGATTTTTATATTGTTGCATTTTTGTCATCCTAAAAATGAAGCGGCAAAGGTAGGTATTTTGAATCAATGTTGATGCAACAGGGGTTTGTCTGTTTGTTAAGTTTGCTTTCATCCGATATTCATACTGCATGTATTGCCATGTTACGAATTCTAATCATCGACCTGTGTGTCAATATCAATATCAAGGCCAGGTTCATCTGTGGTGAAGTTTTGCTCTTTAATGATGCTTTGTGCGAATATTTCGCCCGGGGTGTTTAATATTTAACAGAAACACACAAAAATGACAAAAATTTCACATTCCGGTTTGGGAAACCTGTTAAATTTAAGTAGGTTTGCATTTTCTCTCAACACCGTTTTAAAAAAGAATTGCATGTATACGATTGGAATCAGACATGAAGATAAACACTATACGGAAAGAAGATCTCCGTTAAGTCCTGAGCATGTAAAAAAACTCAAAGAACAGGGTATTGAGGTGGAGGTTGAATCCTCCCCAACACGTATTTTTAAGGATGAGGAATATGCCCGGGTGGGTGCAAAAATTGTAGATCATCTGACCGGTTGCGATATTATTCTGGGAGTGAAGGAGATACCCGGGACTTATTTTGAAAGGAATAAAACCTACATGTTCTTCTCGCATGTTATTAAAGGTCAATCCTATAACATGCCCATGCTCAAAAAAATGATGGATATGGAATGTAACCTGATCGATTATGAAAAGGTTGCCGACGATCAGGATAAAAGAATCATCTTTTTTGGACGGTTTGCCGGTCTGGCAGGAATGATCAATTCATTGTGGAGTTTGGGTCAACGGTTGAAAAGAAAAGGCTATGTCAACAATCCGTTTCTGCGTATCCGGCAGGCGTATACCTACGATTCTCTTTCTGCAGCCAAAGAGGATGTTGCTGAGGCAGGAAAAGAGATCGCAGAAAAAGGATTACCGTCTGAACTGACGCCCTTAACCATTGGTTTTACGGGCAATGGCAATGTGTCGCAGGGTGCGCGGGAGATCGCGCAACTTTTGCCCTTCAGAGATGTATCTCCTGAGGAATTAAAAGGGTTGCATGAAAAAGGAGATGTATCCCAAAACCTTGTTTATCAGGTAGTTTTTACAGAAAAAGATATCTATAAGCCCATTGAGGCAGATCACGATTTTCAATTGCAGGAGTATTATGACCACCCCGAAAGGTATGAAAGCAATTTTTCTCCATTCATACCCTGTTTAACGGTGATGATGAATTGCATGTATTGGGACGACAGATATCCGCGGATTTTTACCAAATCGTGGGCGAAAAAGCATTTTGCTGAAGACGACACAAAGATAGAAGTCGTGGGTGATGTTACATGCGATCCTGACGGATCTGTTGAGTTTACACACAAAGCAACCACCATCGATGAACCTGTATTTGTTTACGACCCTTTGCGTGAAAAACCTGTGATGGGTTTTGATGGAGATGGAATACTGGTAATGGCAGTTGACATCCTGCCCAGCGAACTTCCACGCGATTCGTCAGAAGCATTTGGAGATGCTTTGCTGCCTTTTATCAGATCATTAGCCAGCACTGATTTTAAGCAGGATTTTAAACATCTGCCTCTGGATAAGGCGCTCAAAAAAGCACTTATTTTGCACAAAGGAAAACTTACACCTGATTTTGAATACATCAGTGGTTATTTGAATTCTTTGAAAAAAAACTGACATGCGTATGTGTCTGTAAACAAATAATAAACAATTATATAGTGTCAGCAAGAAAACCCACGATTTTATCTGTGCTTGATAAAGAAAGC
>CAYMLS010000405.1:0-4359 GCA_964390665.1 uncultured Bacteroidales bacterium
ATTTATGCAGGAATTGTAACCGATACAGGTTCCTTTAGTTATGCATGCAATTACCCGCATACTTACGAGAAAATTGCAAGATTGATGGATACTGGTATCGATGGTGAAAAGATTCACAGAATGATTTATGATACCTATTCTGAAGGCAGACTCAGATTGCTTGGATACTGCCTGAGTGAAAGATTGGTGGTGATGGAACCCCATAAAACTGCTTATATATATCTTACCAAAAGCGATTTGAAAAAATTTGGTTACAAGGATGGAGATACAGAAGGTGTTGTAAATTATGCTTTAAGCATGAAAAATATTGCTTTAGGGGTTATTTTTATCGAAAGAAAGGAGATCATCAAAATCTCATTCAGATCGGAAGGAGACCTTAACGTGAATATCCTTGCAAGAAAATATTTCAATGGTGGTGGACATAAAAATGCCGCTGGTGGTAATTTTAAGGACTCTCTGCAAAATACAATTAAATATTTTGAACAGATCGTAAAAAGCTTTTCTCAAGATAATTTTAAAGCCATGCAATCAGATGGTATTAATCAGTAACTTTGCAAATTAGGATTATTTGAAATTTCCCTTTGAAATGCATTTATCAACGACATATTTTTCCTTCGAAAACAAAATTTTCCAAAGGTGTTTGAAAACCTGTGTGCTTCTTTTTTTATTATTTGCTTTTGTTTTCATCACTGTTAGCTGCAGTAATATAAAGGAAAACGATCCACAGGTTGTCAGCCAAAACCAGGTAGAGAAAACCCTGATGGGAGCAAACCACAGATTGGTTGACGCTGAAAATCAGGAAATCAAAGATTTTATACATCGAAGAAACTGGGAGATGGAAAAAACAGGTTCCGGATTGCGCTATATGATATATCATGATGGGGAGGGAGAAAAAGCCCAAATTGACAAAATTGCTGAAATAAAATACGAAGTAAGCCTTTTAACCGGCGATGTAATTTATTCCAGTGAAATTGATGGAGCCAAAGAGTTTATTCTGGGAAAAGGAAGTGTGGAAAGGGGATTGGAAGAAGGGATACTGATGATGAATGAAAACGACAAAGCTATTTTTATTTTGCCCTCGCATCTGGCACATGGTGTGCCGGGAGATGGCAATAAAATACCCCGCAGAGCAACAATCGTCTACGACGTTGAACTTATTGATCTGAAGTAGAACAGAAATATTATTTTTAATTTAAAAACCTTATTGTATGAACAAAATGATGTCAATCGTAACGTTAACCTTTTTACTTACCGTTTTTGCCTGTAATTCTGATAAATCTTTTCAGCAGACCGAAAGCGGATTAACCTACAAATTTCATGAAAGAAATAAAGGAGAGAACCCTTCAATTGATAACATTGTAGAAATACAACTTGCTTACAGAACAGCAGCCGATTCTATGTTCTTTAATTCTGTCAGAGATGGTGGCGGTATGCCCATGTTCATCAATATCCAACCCTCCGAATATGAAGGCGATATTTATGAAGCTTTCAGGATGATGAGCGAAGGTGATAGTGCAACATTTCTAATGGATGCTGCTCAGTTTTTCACCACAACACTCAAATCACCTTCTGTACCTCCATTTATGAATGAAGGAGATAGCTTGTATATTGATGTTTTGATGGAAAATTTCTATAATGAGGAAGAATTTGCTGAATACCAGGAGCAACAAAGGGAAGAGCAAATGAAGGAGCAGGAAGAACTGGCCGAGGCAGAAACAGGACTTCTGGATCAGTATCTTGATGAAAACAACATTGATGCAGAACCCGAAGAAAGTGGACTGATCATTATCGTTGAAGAACAGGGGCAAGGCCCAAAACCTGTTGCCGGACAAAAAGTGAAAGTACATTATACCGGAAGAGTTTTGGATGGTACCGAATTTGACTCCTCTGAAGCACGCGGCCCGTTTGAGTTCACCCTTGGACAAGGACAGGTTATCAGAGGATGGGACGAAGGTGTCGCCAACCTGAATGTGGGCTCAAAAGCACAACTGATCATCCCTTCTCATCTGGCATACGGAAATCAGGAAAGAGGACCGGTCATCAAACCTTATTCTACCCTCGTTTTTGATATTGAAGTATTGGAAATTGTAGAATAATGTTTTGTTTCTTTCTTCTGCATGGTTTAACTTATTTTTCTGTAAATGAAGCATCTTAAAATCAGTTTTTGGGTTATCCTCGCTGTTTTTTCGGGTTGTAAAATCCAAAAAACCGCCACAGATAACACTTTGAAAACCCTCGACTCAGGCATTGAATACAGGATCACCCAACAGGGAGATGGCAATTCTATAGAAAAGAATGATGTTGTTTTTGCACACTATGAATTGCGTCTCGAAGATGGTACAATCATCGACAACAGCTACGATCGTGGTGAACCTGTTTACTTTAAAGTTGGTGCCGGTCAGGTGATCAAAGGTTGGGATCAGGTATTTCCGGTATTACAGGAAGGTGATAAAGCACTTCTGAGAATTCCCCCTGAATGGGGATACGGAGACAAAGCCATGGGGGATATCCCACCCAACTCCCTGCTTATTTTCAACGTGGAGATCATCAAAGTAAATAAAACACCTAAACCTTATGATCTGGCCGAGGAAAGTGAGATTATGACCATAGAAGATAGCCTTCGGTATTCCATCATTGAAAAAGGAAGTGGCAAAGAACTTGAATATGGCATGAAAGTCAGGATCCATTATATGGGATTTTTAGAAGATCTGACACTTTTTGATTCATCCTACCAACGTGAAGAACCCATTGAATTCGTTTTGGGGGAGGGTATTGTCATCAAAGGATGGGACCTGGGCATAGAAAAACTAAGGGTGGGAGATAAGGCCAGATTCTGGATACCGCACACATATGCCTACGGAATTAAAGGACGAGGACCCATACCACCTGCCACTGACCTCATTTTTGATGTGGAAGTGCTGGCGGCATTCGAAAAACCCGAAGCAAAACCTTTTAACGTTGCCACTGCGGATACCATTGTTACACTTTCGGGTTTAAAGTATCTGGTGGTGGAAAAAGGAAATGGGCAAAAACCCGAAGATGGACAAATTGTAGAGCTTCATTATTCCGGATATCTTGCTGATGGAACTTTATTTGATTCCTCTGTGGAAAGAGGACAAACACTTAAATTTGTTATGGGCGCCGGACAAGTAATTGAAGGATGGGAGCAGGGTGTTGCTCTCATGGCAAAAGGGGCAAGATACCGTTTAATTGTACCTGCCGATTTGGCTTATGGTAGTCAGGGTATTGGTCCCATACCCCCCGATGCAACACTCATCTTTGATGTGGAAGTTATTAATATTGAATAAGCGCCGTTTGTTTTTTTGCTCCGGAAAAAAATTCTTCCCGTGGGTAAATAAAACAAAGGGCGAAGTCCGAAAGAGTATATATCCAGGGATATTTAAAAATAATTACCGTGAATATAATCCCTTTCACAAAAAAATGTTATTCAAAAAACTAAAATAAATTATTCACTAATGAATTTATTATCAATTACTTGGGAAGCCAGTCCGGTGATTTTTTCCCTCGGACCTATTTCGGTAAGATGGTACGGTTTATTCTGGGCATTATCATTTTATATTGGTTATGAAATACTGGCCCGAATTTTTAAAAAAGAAAATGTTGGACAGAAAGAACTGGATAGTTTGCTTATCCATATTGCCGTGGGTAGTGTTTTAGGCGCCCGCCTGGGGCATTGTTTTTTCTACGATTTTGACTATTATATTGCCAATCCTGTTGAAGTACTATATATTTGGCAGGGAGGTCTGGCAAGTCATGGTGGGGCTATTGGTATTCTGCTGGCCATGCTTAGGTTTTATAAAAGAAAATCAACAAAACCCTTTTTCTGGACTGTTGACAGACTGCTGATCACCGTTGCATTGGCAGCATTTTTCATCAGAATGGGAAACCTGATGAATCATGAGATTTATGGACATGAAACGGATCTTCCATGGGGGTTCAAATTTATAGACAATGTTTATCGTTGGATGGAAGGTGCTGATCCGGTATTTACTTCACCAAGACATCCCACTGCCATATATGAAGGTTTGGGATATTTATTTATCTTCCTCAGTATGCTTTGGATGTATTTTAAAAGAATGCCACGCTTATACGAAGGATTTCTCTCCGGATATTTTCTGATAACACTTTTTACCTGGAGGTTTTTGGTTGAATTTGTAAAAGAGGTGCAGTCTCCTTTTGAGGAAAGTTTAACCATCAACATGGGTCAAATTCTCAGTATTCCCATGGTATTGATGGGGATAGGTATACTGGTATACGCCTTCAAAAACAAGAAACCTGCTATGTAGTGTCAGCAAGAAAACTCACGGTTTTTTGTGTGCTTGATAAAGAAAGCGTCAA
>CAYMLS010000406.1:0-4347 GCA_964390665.1 uncultured Bacteroidales bacterium
ACAATCGTATAGAATGGTTTTCAAAAGTATTAAATTATTAAGAACTTTGCATCGGCAAGAAACGACCGAAGGTGATTTTTATACCGATGGTTGGTGAAATGATACGGCGCCGTTCATTTCTATTTTATACTCATCCTCAACCCCATCGAGGGGTTTCGTCTGAGGGAAGGAAACTCCCTTCATCCTTGATTCCGCACGTAGTTATCAACAAAAACCGTTAAAACATGGTAAAAAATCTTCATCTGTTTATAATTTGATGAATTGTTTTATCTTCCATGTAAAACGACCTCTTCAAATGCTTTTTTATTTTGCACCTTTATGATGTAAACATCATTCTTTTCTTCGATGTTATGTTCAATGTCTCTTGAGAGTAGTGGTATTCCAAGTTCTTTACTCCAGAAAATAACCTGTTCACCCATGCCCCCACTTACATACCGAAGGGTATCACTGTCTATGCTCACATCCTCTATCCATGAGGTGGAAGAGCGTATACTTATTTGACCATCAGGGGAGGGCATGATAAAAGCTTCACGTGTATCATCAGGCATACTAAACTCAAAACCGAAGAACAAAGAATCGTTTGTTGTCTTGTAAGCATGGTTGAGAACAGCGGCAATGCGGACGGGATTAGCCGCTAAGCCATGGGTATAGTGCAGTTTGGATCCGGAAAATGCTATGATTTGTCCGGCACCCGCATCTTTGTTAAACTGGGTGTAAATTTCAGGACTGGCACCAATGCTCCCCAGTATTTCTGTTGGGAGCCCTGGCAAATAGGGAAGTATGCTTTTGGTCTTTTCCACCTTACGACCTACGCGCAATCGTTGTTCGTCAGTCAGGAGTTCCAGGTTGCCCCAAAAACCATGTCCGGCCAAAAGAGAGTTGTTCAGCAAATAGCGCTGAGAAAAAAATGGCCATTCGTTGTTGGTGTAATTTGCATAGGTAAATAAACTCAAAGGAATGTAAGGTTCAAACACATTGGCTATGGTACGCATAGATTTAGCCCGATATGTGGAATAATCTCCGTAACCTGAGGCTCCATTGTTCATCCAGAAAAATTTACCAAAACGAAGCGGAGCAAGTCCAATAATGGAACGACGTGCCTCGGTCACATCAATCTCAATGACGAGTTTGGGCTCATAAGTAACCAACTCTTCCATCAAACGGGCAATATATACAGGCAAGAGGTATTCATAGCGGGCAATTCTTTCTTCGATACTGTGCGATTCATCCCCATGATGCAAACCGGGAAGGTAACTATTGTATTCATTGATGGCATCCCATTTAAAGAAGCGCACACCCTGATCGACCAACCATTTCATGTCGTTTAGAATGGTATCATAATAAGGCCCCACAATGTCAATAGCAGGATTGTACCACTGTGCCTTTATGGGATTTCCTTCTGAGTCAAGAATAATCCATTCAGGATGCTTTTTGAAAAGCGGTGCATCTTTGCTCATGAGGGTTGGGTTCAACCAAACCCCCATTTTCATGTCATGCTTGTCGAGTGCTTCTTTGATGGGCGATAAGCCATTGGGAAGTCTTTCTTTGTGGGGTTTCCAAACCCCCATCATCTCCTGCCAACCATCGTCAAGAATAAAAAGTTCAATCTCCATTTGTGCGGCATATTCAATTTCCTGCAATATTCGTTCTTCTGTCAAAACCCCTCTCATATCCTTTCCCCTGGCACCATACTCCCGTTGCATACCCCATGTGTTGTAATAAAACCCGGAATGACGGCTGGCAGGATATTCGCAAATCTGATCCTGCAAATAGGTTTTAACAACAGCCAGGGGATCATCGTTTTGTATATAAGCCGATGCCGACCAGACACTTTGGTAAGGTGATTGGAAATTTATGACTTCTCCCTCTAAGTAACCACCGCGTAAAATTGCATGTCCTACTTTTGTTGTATTGTCTGTCTTACTGACTTGAATACCGATAAAATGTAAATCTTCATCCGTTTTTGTATAGTTAAACACACCCTCAACACCCTGCTGCGCATCCACAGCAAAACCATCGCGTTGCAGGGTCATTTTCACGGGATCCATTCCTTTTCTTGTGTCCTGCGAAGCATGTTCATAGGCTGTCAACCAAACCGATTCGTTTGCAGACCGGACAATACCGAAGGGGCCTTTCAAACTAACTTCATTATTGGTAATCGAATGAATAATCGTATCGGGGTGAAACATCCAGCAATGAGCCAAATTAAATTGCAGTCCATTGTCAAAAGTTCTGTCATCGTAAGTTTTATTCTTGTCGAGTGCTATTTGCTCATTGCCCCAGGTGGCCATTCTGATTTCTTTTGCAGAAATTGTTTGTATTGCCAACCCGTAAACTGGAAATTGAAAGAAGAGTTCTTTGTCTTCTTTCGTTAAACGATATGCATATCCCTCAAGAGCAGAGAGTTGAATTCGCTCACGTATCAAAGTACTTTTAGGGAAAATTTGCTGATAGATTTGTACCTGTAATCCTTCAAAACCCTCTTTAACGCAGCGGTAGTTCAGAACATGCTCCATTCCCTGATTGCCCATCTCCCGGGTACTGACATTCTCAAAGATCCAAATGGGATCACTGGCTTTTAAAACCTGATGGTTAACAGAAAAGGCAAACCAGCTGCTTGCCGGATGGTTAATTTCCTTGTTTTGTTTTAAACAGTTCATGCTAACGGAGATTGCCCCGTGTTGATCAGGTGTCGTAATCAGTCTGCTTATCAAAGTGTTTGAAATAACATACTCATCCTCAGCAGAAAGCGAGAAAGACAGTCCTAAACAAAGAAACCATAACCAGAAAACTCTTTTATTTATTTGCATCATGTTTTGATATTATTATTAGAAATACAACTTTTCCCGGATTCTTCTAATAGCGCCATTCGTCTATCCATGGCATGGCAATAGAATCCCTTTCAACTTCCAGGGGCAACCATATATACCTTGAATCCCCGAGGTCTCTCTGATCCCAGCGATCGCCCATATATATCAAGGTTCCATTGTGTTTGATGATGTCTGTTGACTGAGAACGGAACGTGGTTTCTTTTCCTTTTCCCACGGCAAACTCACCCATATCTTCCCAGGGACCGGCAAGACTTTCGCTCCAGGCATACCAGCAAGGATTTGGTGACCAACCTGATTTTCCGGAGGTAATTAATAAATAGCGATTATCTATCTTCATCATGGCAGGCGCTTCTCTTTTTTGATGAGGATAAAGTTGGGCAATATTCTTCTTTACATCCAGGTAATCATCCGTTAACTCATAAATCATCGTTGTTTCCTCTTCTCCCCATGCCCATATAAGATAACCTTTATTGTCTTCAGTATATAAGGCAAAATCTCCAAATCTTTTATCATCAGGACGATTATTTTTGACAACCTCAAAAGGCCCTGTGGGTGTATCTGAAACCGCACGCATGGCATAGCCCCATGTGTATCCGGCATCTTCACTTTTTATCCACATCACATATTTATTGGTATTGGGGTTATACACGACCTTTGGACGTTCCAACACATTGGAAGGATGAAGGGGTGAAGTAGTATCATTTGGCGTAGCAGGCAAAGCCAGTCCTTCGTATTGCCAATTATATAAGTCTTTGGAAGAATAACAGGAAACGCCAATGACATCTACCCGTGCTTTGGGCCAGTAGGTTGTTTCGCCCCCTTTGTGTTCACCATACCAATAGTAGGTATCATCCACTTTCATGATACCCCCGCCGTGTGCCTGTATCTTATTACCATCTGTATCATACCATGATTTTCCGGGATGGAAAGCATCATAGCCATCCTCAGGAAAAGGCATATCAGCGTCATCATCAGAAGGAGGATAATACACAAATGGTGTTTGATCGCCTTTATAGATGATTTTGGCATTGAGCCAATCGCCCTGATCATTGCCCACATTACCATCATAACTACTCAAAATCAACCAAAGCGTATCTGCTCCACTTAAGTCAACATCCACTTCTTTTGCATCCATGCCTGCCGAAACAGGACCACTTCTAAAAAGGGTATCCTGATCGGCTACCACCAAAAATTCCATAACAGCCTTGTACGACCCCAATGTAATATCATCGGCACCACACAAAGCCTGAAACCGAACACCATTCCCATTTAAAACAATAGGAATACGACAGGTCGAATTCATCCAAACCCCCCGGTCATATTCGATACCACCAACAGTTAAAGGCGTACCTTTTACGGTTTTATTGATATGAGGAGGTATGGGCCACCCCATTTCAATATCGTGTAAATCCATTTCATCGAGCCATATTTCATCCATTTTCTGCTTACATGATGTCATCAACCATAACAACAAGGCTACTGCCAGTACTTTCATTACCTTTTCAACTATTTTCAT
>CAYMLS010000407.1:0-4340 GCA_964390665.1 uncultured Bacteroidales bacterium
TAATTCTTTTTCAATTCCAGCAGGGCTTGAGATTCAGAAGCGTTCTGCGGATCAACATTCAACATTTTCCAATATTTGATCACGCTGTTGTTTTCTGCCGGTACACGGGTTATCAATGCAAGGCTTTCATCCTTAATGCCGGGTTTCATATTTTCTCTTCCGTAAACAAATTTCATGGGTACGATGGTGTTAATGATTATATTATCAATGGCGCTTTTCCCGAGCTTCTTATCGCTACTTTTCGATAGCACATCAAACTTAAAATGATTGACCCAATAAGGTGAACATTGTACCTGAAAAAGTTTATAGATATCTTCAACATTACCGGTATGCATGAGTTTTGCAAACAATCCTGACGACTGATGGATCAATCGGGCAAACTGCGCGATCCTGATAGTTGGAAAATTAGAAGGACGTAAGCGCCCTAATTTCCAGAGTGAACCATCCAGCGGCTCCAGATCATATTTATGCTTCAGAAACAGGTACTCTTTTTTCAACAATTCCGGGTAAGCATCTTTGAAACTTGTCGCCAAAAGTCCAGCCTGTCCAAAAAGCAAGGCCTCCAGCTGGGTAAGATCATCTTTATGGCGGGAGAGTACCAGGTAAGGCATTTTTTGCGCCAGCAAACCAAACGGACTGCTGTTTACCTTAAACCCAAAATTCCGCGCCAGAAAATAGTAAAAGGTCTTTTCCCAGTTATTTTCAAAATAATTCAGGAAACCAAGTATCTCCTCCGATTTTCGTTCTAATCGTTCTACAAGCAAACGACTCAGCCAGTTCATCATGATGAAGTCATCCGTCTCATGAATATAATTGGCACAGGGAACCCATGTTTTTGACTGTATGATCTTTTCATAATTTTCTGCCAGGTAAGGATCCGTAAAACCAGCCACCTCAAAAACAGGAACTTCATGACCCTGTGAATCAGTGATCTCCTTATCATGTTTAAAAACAACATGTAATATGATATTCTGGTATGCATCATCATGCTGGTGCCCGTGACGGAACCAATCGCTGCTTTGCAGATGCATCTCAACGTTTCCGGCCCATAGTGTACCATCAATTTTCACTTTGGCAGCAGAAAAATCGGGACCTGAATCGGTATTACCATCTCCCGGATGGATGATCTCTATTTCTTTCCCCCTGGTTGTTTGTAACTTTTCGCTTTTAAACAACCGGTACTTCCACAGAAAATGAATAAAATCTTCTTTCATAAATATTTTTTTATTTCAACCCCAAAAAATCAGAATCTACTTCCAGAAAATAAACGATTCGAAAAAAACTTTTTCATTTCGCAATCAAACATAAAACATTTTATAATGACGAAAACATAATAAATGATTTTTCAACCCTTGTTTGAAAACTTTTTCTCAATCCACCATCCCTACAACACAAAAATTCAGGGTCTGCACACTCTTCAGATCACCAACGAAAAAACATCAGCAACCCACAAAAACGACAAAGAAAATTGAGCATAAAAACATGTACAAAATACGTAAAATTCTTAATATGTGCAATTTCAATGCACTATTTTGACATGATTCATGGGTTTGAACCAAAAACAGCAGCGAAAATCAAAACACGTTTTCTATTCTTAAAAACGCTTTCAATAAAATAGGTGATCACCGGATGCAAAAGAAGGGCAAAAAAGGGGATTTTCTTAAAAGGAAAAACATCTTATAAAGAATTTGTTGTTGCAGGTTATGCAAAAAATATTACATTTGTAATAACGAATCAATTATTACTTTGCAATAATGAAATTGTTACCTCTGGTTGTTGAAGGAATCGAAAACAAAATCAAAAAACTTCATTATATCAATCAGGAGTTACGGCAGGAAAAGGCAGAATTGCTTGAATCGATAAGATTAAAAGATGAAAAGTATGCCGCGTTATTAGAAAAACATCAACAGTTGGAGAACGATTTCAATACGTTGAAAGTAGCAAAATCATTAACAGGGCACAGTCATTTACAGGCCCGGCAAAAAATAAACGAAATGTTGCGGGAGATACAGAAGTGTTATTCACTTTTAAACAGGTAGACCGCATTTGGTTTTAATGAACGGACAACATATATCAGTGATAATTGCTGACAGACCTTACAGACTAAAAGTAAACAACGAACATGAAGAAGAGCAGTTCAGAAAGGCAGGAAAACTTATCAATGAAAAGTTACAGGAATATGCCCGCCATTTCGCCTTCAGAGATAAAAGAGACTTGCTCGCCATGGTTGTTCTTCAATTTGCTGTCGACTTTTTGAAATCAAAGCAAGCAATTGACTATCAAGATGAATTAAAAGATAAATTAAACGATATAGATCAATTGCTTGACATCTATCTTAGTGAATAAAATCGATCTTTGAAAAAATATAAGCTATACCCGCATTAATTCAATACACGTTTTTGAAACTCAACATTAAAAACTTTTGAGGATTAAGCTCAGGATATCAAAAACAGGCCTCATTTATTATGTTCGCATAATAAAATCACTTCGGTGGTCAGTGGACGTTTGCGAATTTCTGGCCTCCTCATTCATGTATACTCGGGGTTTCATACAAACCTTATGAATTAATTGCGGGTTTTTTTATTCTCTTTTTTATTAACATATTTTCAAATACTTTTTAATGATATAACAAAATGGACATAATTATAAACATTATTATTGCTATTGTGTCGCTCGGGGCAGGTATTCTTGCCGCCACCACTTTTCTGAGAAAAACACTCGAAAAGAAAAGTATGCAGATACTCAAAGATGCAAAAACCGAAGCTGAAGTGATCAAAAAAGAAAAAATCCTTCAGGCAAAAGAAAAATTTCTACAACTAAAATCAGAACATGAAAAATATGTTTCTGAGAAAAATAACCAGATCGCTGCCAACGAAAACAGAATCAAACAAAAGGAGAGCACCCTTTCTCAAAAACTGGAAGAGCACGGCAGAAAACAAAAAGAAGTAACCCTTATCAGAGAAAATCTCAATCAACAACTTGAGATACTCAATAAAAAACAGGGAGACCTCGACAAAATCTACAAACAGCAACTGGAACAACTCGAATCTATCAGTGGCATGTCGGTGGAAGAAGCAAAAGAACAAATGGTGCAGGCGCTCAAAGACGAAGCACAATCTGATGCGCAAACCTTTATCAAGGATATTATGGACGAGGCAAAACTCAACGCCTCCAAAGAAGCAAAGAAAATTGTTGTTCAATCCATTCAACGTACTGCCACTGAAGTAGCCATAGAAAACTCCGTGTCTGTTTTCCCCATCGAAAATGATGAGATCAAAGGTAGGGTCATCGGACGTGAGGGGAGAAATATCAGGGCACTGGAAGCAGCTACCGGAATCGAGATCATTGTAGATGACACCCCCGAAGCAATTATTTTGAGTGGGTTCGACCCCGTAAGACGAGAAATTGCCAGACTTTCGCTCCATAAACTGGTTACCGATGGCCGTATCCACCCGGCAAGGATCGAAGAGGTGGTGGCAAAAACCAAAAAACAAATTGATCAGGAAATTCTCGAAATAGGGAAAAGGACAACCATTGACCTCGGTATTCATGGAATGCACCACGAATTGGTTAGACTGGTGGGTAAAATGAAATACCGCTCCAGCTACGGACAAAATTTGCTGCAGCACTCCAAAGAGGTTGCCAACCTGGCTGCAACCATGGCCAGCGAACTGGGACTGAATCCGAAAATCGCCAAAAGAGCTGCTTTGCTGCATGATATTGGTAAAGTACCTGACAATGAACCCGATCTGCCTCATGCTATCCTGGGTATGAAATTGGCCGAAAAATATAAAGAAAAACCTGAAATTTGTAATGCGGTGGGTTCTCACCACGAAGAGGTTGAAATGGATAACCTCATTTCTCCCATTATTCAGGTTTGTGATGCCATATCCGGTGCACGCCCGGGTGCACGCCGCGAAGTTGTTGAGTCATACATCAAGCGTCTTAATGATCTTGAAGAACTTGCTCTTTCCTATCCTGGTGTGGTGAAAACATACGCCATACAAGCAGGTAGAGAACTGCGTGTGATCGTTGGTAGTGATAAAATAACAGACAAGGAAGCAGAAAAAATTTCTTATGACCTTTCCAAAAAAATTCAGACAGAAATGACATACCCCGGTCAGATCAAAATTACCGTGATCAGGGAGACAAGATCTGTGGCTTTTGCCAAATAACATTGAATTTGGTGATCCATTGAAAAAAAAAGGATGATGCGCTGTAAGCATGATCCTTTTTTTGTTGCAGAAAGCAACATAACAACTGTTTACAAAAATGTAACTAGTGCCAGCAAGAAAACTCATGATTTCGTCTGTGCTTGATAAAGAAAGCGTCAAGTGCAA
>CAYMLS010000408.1:0-4321 GCA_964390665.1 uncultured Bacteroidales bacterium
GGTTCTTCGTTGTTCACGAAAAGGTTTTCGAATCGCTGCTCATCCATTTCATTTGGCAGATTGTTTTCCATAGTCATGTTATTGGAATTTGTGGTTTCTGATTTTCTGTTTCCGAAAATTTGATTGAAGAAGCTCATAATAATGGTTTTTTGGGGTTTAGATGTAAAATACAGGTACGGTAAATTTTTGATGTCCCAGCTTGTGACATTTTTGGCACAGAGTGATCAGATTGTTTTCTTTATAATCCCACGGATTTACAAACTGGCCGGTTGCAGATTTTTTATGATACTGACGGTGGTGCACTTCCAGTCCATCGGCAGAGCCACATCTAAAGCACTTATAATCGTCTCGTCTGAGTATTTTTTGCCGCTTCATCAGCCACTCTTGTGTTTGCAGTAAACCGGCATATTCTGTATGATTGTCAAGGGTTGTGTCCACCCGCTTTATCGTTATTTTGAATCAACGATACAAAGGTGAGCAGGATGTGTGCAGTGGAGGTGCACAGAAAGAAATTGATTTAAAACCTACTGCCTTGAAAATCGTTTAAATAAAAACAAAAGCTATTTTGGCTTTAAAAAGCCTGAAATTGGTTACTTTTGTTCATAGTAAATAACTATCAGGAAAGATATCTCAACCGAATGAGTCAGTTCGAATACATAAAGGATTTAGCCAAATATGGTCTGGAAAACGACCGTGACCGACTTCTGTCCGTTTTGAACGAACTAATTGAGTATTCTAAAAAGACAAAAAAGGTAAACTTTGCCATTCAGCTGCAGTCGATATTAAAGGAAGGCTTGATAAATGAGTATCAAACAAGCACAGGAAAAATAAGTTCTGATGTTTATTTAAAAAGAGCTGAAGATTACGAAATGGGTGATCTGATAATAGAGAAGATTACATCAGATTATACTCTTGAGAATATTATCGCTGAAAACAAGACCCTGGAAGAATTAAAATTTTTCATACAAGAACATCTTAATGCAGATGTGCTTAGAAGATTTGACCTGCCCGTTGCCAACAAACTTTTGCTTTATGGTCCGTCGGGATGCGGAAAAACTCTGGCATCTTACGTAGTTGCCGGAGAGTTGAAAAAAATGATGGTGGTAATAAATTTGGGTGCTATCGTTTCATCCAAACTAGGAGAAACCAGTAAAAATCTGGCAAAGATATTCAGAAAAGCAGCTATTGATAACAGCATCGTTTTTCTTGATGAATTTGACAGTATTGGAAAAATCAGAGACTATAGCCAGGATCATGGTGAGATGAAGCGGGTAGTAAATACAATTTTACAGCTTTTTGACTATTTACCACAAAGCAGTTTGGTTATTGCAGCAACCAATCAGAAGGAAATGCTTGATGATGCCCTGCTGAGAAGGTTTGATAGCATTATAGAGTTATCCCTCCCCAATAACCAGCAAATACAAAACCTCGTAGAACTTACATTGAAAAACGGGAAATTCGTATTTGATGACAATACCAATGCCGCAAATATTATCAAACAAGCACAGGGACTTTCTTATTTCAGCATTCAGAAAACACTTATTACGGCCATCAAAAGAAGTTTATTTGCTGATAGCGAACCGCGTAATAAAATATCAGGAATAATTGATACCGGGATTTGGGCCGATTTGATAAAAACCGAAAAAAAATCGCTTGGCTTATAAGGATTACATCTCTGCTATTCCCTCAACATCAATATCAGCAATCATTTCCAGATGATTGATCAATTTAATCTCATCGTACAAGCGATCAGTGTTCTCTCTTAAATTTTCTTCAATGCTAATGACCAGTGAAAAGAAATAAGTTTTGGGGTAAGAGTCTGCCGTATCTGCCATTATTTGTTTGCTTAACCGGGCCTGAACAGCCATTTTGAAGGTACATGACTCACTGATCAGTTCATTTTTGTTGATGAAAAAAACTATTTTCTGGGAGTTTGCATAAGGGATCGGACTTGAAACATGCCTTCCGGATTGAGACCATCCCATATTGCTTTTCAACTTAGAACTTATATCCTTTTCTTTTTTGTTAATATCTTCTGCATTCTGGTTTCTGAAAAAACAAAATGCCATGTGAACAGGGTTGTAAGACAGTTGATTGTTTTTTACCGGCAAAAAACTAAAGCACAATGTTGCGGTAACTTCCAATAGCCCTCGTTCCTTTCCCCAATAGTCTCTTACAAAATAATCCGGAATATTCAGGGGATAAACTTTCATCTCATTGTCATTGATTTCATCTTCCAGTATCAGGGTTGGGCGACTATTTTCGGAATAAAGACTTTTTTCAATGTTAATGCAACCATGACCAGCAATGTTATTTTTCATTTTTTTTAAGCGCGTATCCAGTTCAAAAGACCCATGGGAAGCACCATTGATAATTAATGCTTTGATGGTCTGCACCCGCAAGGCAGGATACTGTTTTTTGATTTTTGCAGCCAGATTGGCGACAAGGGGGGCGGAAAAACTTGTTCCTACATTTCGGTAAAATCCTTCGGCAGGGTTTGCTGACAGCACCTGTATGGAGGCATTCTCCTTTACACCTAAAAACATTGATTGAATGAGCTCATAATCGCCTCCACTCTCAATCACATCGGGTTTGAAGTAGTTTTTATTCCCTTTGTTTTTGGGATATAACGGTTCTAAATCAAAATGGCCTTTGCGCGTATAAATGGCTGGCCAATCAGGGAAAGTGCTTATTCCGGAAAAAGGCTTGCTCAATCCATCAGCTGATGCTCCAACGGTAACATTGTTGAGACTGTCAGCCGGTGTGAAAAGATTTGTTGTCGGATCACGAAAGTATTCTGGATTATATCGGTTATTAACATCTGCCGCTTTTTCATTGTTACCTGTACTGATAAAAATCAGGCTATTGGTTTCGTGAGCAAATTTATCAAGGGCAAAGGTGTAATCAGAAAAGGGCTCGTTGATATTTTTGGCTCTTTGATAGCATATCGTAAGAACGAAAATACTTAATTCAGGATATTTTTCTTTGGTTGCATACAACATCTCAATCAGCTTTGTTTCAGAAATATATCCTGAACCAGATTCTATAATTTTGAGAGAAAGTAGTCTTGCATCCGCATTAATTTCACCCTGAAAATTTAATGCATATGGCGCTTTGCCTAAGGCTGCCAATGCAGCAACGGCAGTCCCATGGCCCTCTCCGTTACTTCCTGCAACATCTACCAGAGGATCTCCAGACAAAGAAAAGCTGCGTTCGGGAATTAAAATGCTCGCCAAAGGGGTTTCCATACTTATCCCCGTGTCAATAATACCTATTACAGGCAAATCATCATGCGAAGCATTTATTTCAAACCCATAACTCCGTTGTGGAATATTGAATGAATCGGGTCTGATGATAGATGTTAAAGAACATGTTATGCTTTGGATAATATCAAAGTTGTCTGCAATAGTTTTAATTAAGTCATAATCCGGGTTGACCAACTCAATTTTCCCCGCTTGCCGATCTGTCAAAAAAACAATTTGCTGAAGTGACAGGAATCTTTCCAGACTGGTCCATAGTTCTTCCTGCAAACGCAAATCAAGAGGCAAATCTATTATGGAAAGAATAACCAACTCTCCTGTTTCAGTTGGGGTAAAATAAATAATATCATTGCTTGTAAGCAGGCTAAAGGATTTGATGTATTTTACATAGGCGGAATACTCCAGGTCATGTTTCTTTTCCAACTCACGGATGGAAAAATTCTCGATGTCCCGGATAAATCTCTCAAAATTTTCTCTTTGAATGATTGCGAACAGACCTGTTCGTCCAAAATCATAAAAATTAACACCTTCCAGTCCATATTCATTGTAATAAATGCTGTAGTATTTACTGATATCAAACTGACCATGAAAAGTAATGCGAATATATTCTATGTTTGCAGGAACTGCAATTTCCGGAGACCTGTTTTGTCGTCTGTGCTGCAAGTCTGTCCGGAACTCCCGTAAATTTTGCCTGAAGGTGTTTGCCATGAAAGAATAATCCTTTTCAGGCTTCTCTTCCTCAGCAGATTCACCACCAAAACCATAGTGAAATTTCACTGGTGCAATTTCATCGAGTTGTTGTTGAGCAAGTATTCGCAAATGGGGTTTTTGTGCCATGCTAATAATAGTAAATGAATATAATTCGCTGTTACTAGTATTCCTAATTCGTTATAACAGATATTGAAGTAAACTTCAACAAACATTTTTTATCAGAAACTTTAACGTCGGTCATAGAATATCAATTTCAAAAATGGAATAACAACGCAAAGAACAACCTGTACATTTAACCTGCACAAATTAAAAATATTTTCCTAGAATCTCATTTAGCCTGTTTTTAAACT
>CAYMLS010000409.1:0-4316 GCA_964390665.1 uncultured Bacteroidales bacterium
TTCAAAAGCACCGGTTTATGATACAGCAACCAAAATCCACCAACAACCTTCCCTGGTCGGATGTTAACAAATGACCTAAAAGGACTATGAAAGTGAATGTCATTTATTTAGAATCAATATAAATAGCACAAAAACATATATTAGATTTGGTGAATAACCATTTTTTTTTTATTATTGCAGTGCAAAAGCCTTTGGAATGGGCCCGGTAAAGGAAGTTGTGGGGGGTAATGCCGAAAATCCCGAGTATTTCGAAAAGAATAGGCGAAAAAATCATTTAATTATGTCAAAATTGGAAAGTCTTGAAACGTTTTCTGGTAGAAAACTTAGCCTGAAACAAATGGCTAATGTTACAGGTGGAAGTACCCCAACTGATGGTGGAATAAGACCTGTTCACACTGAACACTCAAGTTCAGGCTGGATTTATTATGCCGGAGATGAAACTACCGGAGATCATACAACTTATTTTATGTATGAGGAAGTAAACTGGCATCGTGAACCTTAACTTACTAAAGATCGGTTTCAAGAAAATCTTGAAACCGATCTTTCTTTTCATAGCAAAAGGATTACTCCAATTTTCTTATGGGTTTTAATTATAAAAGTATAGAATATTATGTGATCATGTAAATAATAATTCATTATCTGGATTTTATTAGAACAGTCTTTTGATCCCGCTAAATTCGAATACTTTGCATCTGTTTGAATTATTCCAATCGAGGTAAAAGTAGTGTTTTTTTAACTCAAACTATGTTATTTTTTAAATGAATTATTTTACCTCTCTAAAAACTCGTAATAATAACAAAATATCTTCTTGTTTTACTTTTTTTTTAAAAAACCCTGAAAATTATTGTTAACTAATTGTATTATATTAGAAAAATGAAATCAGAATATTATAGGCTTTCAAAATATTTAATTATTTTGTTTTTTAGTATTTTTCAAGGACAATTAACTATTTCGCAGGCTTTGGTTTTTGATTCAATACCTAAAACAATAAAAGAATATAACAGGCATGTAAATTTGGCTGAGATTTCTTTAATTGATGGATATTATAAAAAGGCTATTTCACATTATGGAGATGCATTTTCAATTGATGTGTATGCGCCTGCCATTGATGTGTTTAACGCTGCAGTATGTATGGTTAAGGTAAGCCAATTTGATGATGCATTCTTGTTATTAAAAGAAATTCTCAAAAAAGGTTATAGCATAAGAAATATTGAAAACGATAATACATTTAATGAATTTTTTCATACTGAAATTGGGCTTCAATTAAAGGATTTTGCTCGTAATGTGCCTTACAACTATGATATGAATCTACGGAGCACCATTGATTCTTTATACATGATGGATCAGTTGTTTCGCAAAAAGAAAGAACTAGGCAATCCGTATGATTTTTTTGAGGACACCATTAACAGGATTGATGATTTAAATAGAGATATTCTTGAATCAATAATTGATACATTGGGATTCCCTGGAGAGGAACTCATAGGTCTAAGTGACTCAAGTTTAACATACCAGCCATATTCAATAGTTCTGATACATTTGCAGCAAATTAGCACGGGTAGGCGTAGAGGTGAGGTTGAAAATATTTCAGAAATTGTAATGAATGCTTATTGTAGTGGCAGATTACCAGTTCATGAAGCAGCCTACCTACTCGAACTAGCATCAGCAGATTTTGGAAGTTTCTCATCTTCATTATTTAAAATAATCTATTTAGAACCTGGAAATAATACCATGCAAATACCTGAAGATGAAATCAGAAACAAAGAATGGGGGTACTATGAATTAAAAGATCAGAAAAAAGAAATAGACAAAGACAGACTCAATTTTGGACTTGAAACCGTAGATGATTACCGGAAGAAACTAATATTTAAACTCAATGAAAGTACATTTGATTTTAATAAAATAAAATCAGGTTATAATATCATGTCAACTACTAACAAACAACAGTATGATTATTCAAATGGCAATTTAATACCAATAAGATGATATTAATAGTTTCCTCTAGTTCTGATGTTACAACTCATAAGGTGTGTGAATGGTTAATTTTTAAAGGGAAAAATGATTTTGTAGTTATTAATGAAATAAATGCAATTTCTTCTATTGAAATTCATTTTAGTTTTAATGGAAGGAATAAGACTGTTTTTTATCTAGAATCTGGACATAAGTTAAATGTGGAACAATTGAAATCCGTATGGTATCGCCGTGGTGATTTCTTTAAGGATACGCTTATTAAAAATGAAACTATTGAATTGTTCTCTGAAAACTTGAATCAGGAATGGAATTCTATTAAAGAATTCTTATTACATGAAATTCAAGGAATTAGTAATTTTCGTTTTACACATGTGAATAAGTTACGAGTTCTCCACTTAGCTTCAAAATTAGGATTAAATATTCCAGAAACTATTGTATGTACATCAAAGAAGAGTTTGCTTAATTATTTCACTAATAGACGTGTAATAAATAAACCGATATCACAATGCATGAATAAAGTTCATGAAGAAAAAGTAGTCCAAACCAGAACGATTGAAATTGATTCAAATCAAATTCCGAGTTATTTTTTTCCATCAAAGTTCCAGGAACTTGTTCCTAAAAAATATGAGCTAAGGGTTTTCTTTTTTGCCGGTAAGTATTACACCATGGCTATTTTTTCACAATTGGATAAGCAAACGGAAATTGATTTTAGAAATTATAATTATCAAAAACCGAATAGGGCAGTACCTTATGTTTTACCTAAAGGCATTGAAAATAAACTGACGATGTTATTAAGAATGCTTAATCTCGATACTGCTTCAATTGACTTGATTGTGACCGATAAAAATCAATTTGTTTTTCTTGAAGTAAATCCGGTTGGACAATTTGGAATGGTTAGTGAACCATGCAATTTTAGATTAGAAGAGAAGATAGCTGAGTATTTAATTAAACTGGACGAAAATGAAAAAAACGAAATATAGTGATTTTTCAGATAAACACTATAGTAAAACTATACCACATTATTATGCAAAAATTAAT
Source organism: uncultured Bacteroidales bacterium (assembly GCA_964390665.1). Lineage (GTDB taxonomy): Bacteria > Bacteroidota > Bacteroidia > Bacteroidales > UBA7960 > SKVR01. The sequence continues at coordinate 3,007 of CAYMLS010000409.1, forward strand.
CCAATTGATCAAATATCAAAAGATTTGCCAAATGCAAAGACTATTTCAATGAAAGATATCAAAGCTTTAGGTTACCCAATTTTTGACTTTTATAAACCCATTTCAACTATAATTTTTCAAGATGAGTAATTTAAGATTATTTAGGCTTTTTGCTGGTTGTATTGTTGTTAAGGGCGCAAAAAGATCTGCCATTTACGATTTACAAAGATCTGCTATTGAAACTATACCTAATAGTTTAGCTGATATTTTGACAGTTCACAAATATGTGCCTTATAGTGAATTAGCATTAAAACTGAATAAAGATGAAGTTACGATTCTTGATTCATATTTTAATTTTCTATTAGAACATGAATTCGGGTTTTGGTGTCACTCAATTGATGAAGCAAACCGATTTCCAGAGTTGACAACTAATTGGAGAATTCCCTATAAAATTTCAAATGCGATCCTTGATTTTGATTCAAATAGACATTATGATATAGTAAGTGCAATTAAGAAGGTTATAGAATTAGGAGTGCCAAATATCCAGTTTAGATTTTATAACCCCTTTTCATTAGGGTTTATTGATAACTTATTGCAATTATTTAAATATACTTCGGTTAAAAGTATTGATTTTTTAACTCAATATATTGATGAAGAGGATATTAAATGTGATACTCTTGATGATTTCTGCAAAAAGAACATTAGATTGAATAGGTTAGTGTTTTTTAATTCTCCTGAAACAAGAATAATTAATATGATAGAAGGTCTTACTGTAATTAAATATTCGAAGCAAAAAATGTTTTCAGATATAAATTGCGGGAATTTTCATCATACTCTTTTTAGGGTTAATCAAAATATGTTTCTCGAGTCACAAAAATATAATTCGTGCCTGAATAAGAAATTGGGGATTGATAGATTTGGTAATGTTAAGAATTGCCCATCCATGCCCTATTCATTTGGTAGTATTACCAATTTGGATATTGAAAACGTGATTGAATTGGATTTATTTAGGTTTAATTGGTTTCTTAGCAAGGATAAAATCAAAGTATGTATGGATTGTGAGTTTCGATATATGTGTGTTGATTGTAGAGCTTTCTTAAAAAGTAAAAATGAATCTAACTCCAAACCCCTCAAATGCGATTATAATCCATATACTTGTAAATGGGAAACAGAAAGTACGTAAGTTTTAATTCGTAGATGGGTTAAGTTATTTTTATACTAAGGTGCGAGACCTTTTTATTTCTGAATTAATTTTTTACCTAAAAATTGAGCACTCATGCCCTTCCCCCACCTCCCCCAAAAAGACGCCATGAGCTGCGGCCCAGCCTGCA
>CAYMLS010000410.1:0-1644 GCA_964390665.1 uncultured Bacteroidales bacterium
ACAAATAACAATGATAAACGAAATAGTCAATTTCACAACCTATCTGGAAGAAAAGAGCCCGGATATTTTTTCAGAGAACCTTCAACTTAAAGATGGTTACTACTTCTTTGTTGAAAAAGGTCAGGATGGATTGAGAATAAATGAAAATAGCGTTCTCAAAATTGATAAGAATACTGAGCGAACTCAGCTTTATGATGATTTCCTCGAACTTGTCACGAATACCGAGATGCTTAATGCTATGAAAAGTTTTAATTCTGGGCCTAAAATATTCATTGCAATAGGTTCTCCGTTTGCAATCTCCATTTCAGGTTTGGGATTGGAAAAGGATTTAAGCAAACTACTGGATGCAGTTGAAGCCTATTTTAAAGCTGCAGAGAGATATATTGATTCAAAAGACGAAAAGCATATTAACTGGATGAACGAATTTAAGGGTTTTGTAAAAAGTCAGATGTTCGAGTTCATCTATAAGAATGACATTTATAAAAACATAAAAAAAAGTGAAACCTTATTTTTCTTTTTAGGTGAACCTGGATTAGAAGACTATAAACAAATACATACCAAATTCTTAGCAGAAAAGCTTTTCAATAAGGACAAATTCAATATTGAAAGCACAAGCGGTGAGACATTTGGTATCAGCAATGATTTAAGTGGATTTAATGACAGCAAAGAATTCTTAAAGCATAAGACTGCTCCTATAGAATTAAACTACAGGGTAAGTGGTAAAGAAGCATTCAAGTTATATCGATTTTTTCAGTTGCAACAAAAAAACAAAATTCTGCCTAACCCGATGCCCCTTTTTGTTGATGAAAAGGAACTCACAGAATCAGCAGTCAAGTTCTACAAAAACGACAAAAAAGCCGGGCATAAAGAAATTATTGAAGAGCTACTTAAATCACGAAATAAAGATCTACAGAATTATTATTTGATTTTCTTTCACAATGGCCAGAAAGGAAGCAGAATAGTTGATTTGGATTTTGTGCCGGTATTCAAATATGAGGTAAAAGATGCAAAACTATCAGAACCTTTCTCATTGGGGGGAAAGGTTAAAAGTCTTGCAATTGGCAACATATTCGATTTCCAGAAAAACATTTTTAACAGGATATTTAACAACCAATTGATAACTGAGACTAAAAATGGACTTTGGCTTAAATATTTTGATGATATGGAAGCCAAACCCGAATATGGTACTACTGATGTTATTGTAGACTTATTTTATAAATACCGAAGAGCCTTTTATGATTACGTGTATAAATCAAAACGAGAAAGCATTACCTGCTCCATGTTCTACGATATGTCTTTAAAATCTATACTGGATGATATTAAAAGAGACAAGGAATTAAAAAACACTTACAGAATCAAGGAAAAACTCAATATATGGTTTAGTCTTTTCAACTTTTTCAATAATCCTATAAACTCAGAAAATATGGTAAACAAAACCGAATTGCTATTGGAAAGAATCAAAACAATAGCCAAAGCCGAAAACTCTTCGGACCACATTAAAGAAAATGAAGAATTTGCTTTTGCTGCAGGTCAGCTTATCAGAACCATTTTGAACAAAAGCGAAGCTGGAGAACGGTCACATGCATTACTCGAGCCCTTTTTACAAAAAACTGATTGCGACAAGTTTAAACTCGCAATTGCCCG
>CAYMLS010000410.1:1654-2576 GCA_964390665.1 uncultured Bacteroidales bacterium
AATTACAAACACGCCTTTAAGTTTTATAAAGGTGATGCAAACAGGTATGAATTTGACAAAATAATGAGCGAAGTGATGGGTTTTGAGACTGGGGAAAACTTAAAGAACTTATTACCCATGATTCTTGCCGGATACTTTTCGGAAACAATTTTCAAGAAAGAAATCGCAGTTGATAACACAAAAGAAGTTGAATTATAAACCAATTTAAATAAATAAGTCATGACAACATTTAAAAACAGAGTTTTCGGTGCAGCTATGGTTAAAGCTGTTAATTCAAATTACAATGCTGACTTTTCTGGTCAACCACGAACTTTACCCAGCGGTGTTGTTTATGCAACTGATAAAGCTTTTAAGTACACAATAAAGAACTATTTAAAGGATAACTATCCTTCAGAAAAAGTCTTTTATTTTAAGCGTTTAAGTGATGATTTTAACCCCTTAACACTTGAAGACACCTATTTTAAAGTTTTTAAAACAAAAGAAGCCAAAGAAAAGAAAGTTGTAGCAAAGGATGTATTAAGTTGTCTTGATATCAGACTTTTTGGTGCAACATTCGCTATGAAGGGGAAAGGGGGTAATATTGCATTGTCTATCCATGGACCCGTCCAGATCAACCATGGAATAAACATCTGGCATGAAAACAATATTTTTAGTGAGCAAATCACTGCCCCTTTCAGTAGTCCTGGTGAAAAAGAGAAAGGTATGACCACCATAGGCCGACAATCAAAATTAGAAGAAGGCCATTATTTACACCATTTTTCAATTAACCCAAAAAATCTGGAAGAAATTGTTGGTTTGGCAGGTAATGATGCAGACAATCTAGTTGAAAAAGACATCAACAAACTAAAAGAAGCAATGCGCAGGGGCGCGACATATTATGATAGTGCTGCCAAGGCTGGTACTGAAAATGAGTTACTGATCT
>CAYMLS010000410.1:2586-4265 GCA_964390665.1 uncultured Bacteroidales bacterium
CCAATTTTAATAGCATGGTATTAATCAGCCATGAAAAAGAGAATGGAAAAACTATTGTAGACCTTGAACCCTTGACTAAAGAACTTGATAAGCATAATTCAGAGATTGAAAAGATCGAGATTTACAGAAATGATGCGGCACTGGTGATAAAGAATAAGCCTCAAAATTCTCATTTGTTTTCATTATAATTATTTAATTGATTGGTTTTGTGGCATTTAACAACACAAAGATAGAATGCCACAAAACCTAATATTTACAAATAAAGTCTTATCTGATGCAGAAGCTAATATCAATAGATCTATATGCTGATTTCGGAATGTTAAAAAAGCCCGACACAAATGAACCCGTTTATTTAACCTTCAATATGCTACACAAACCAGCACTATTAGGCATACTTGGCGCCATCATAGGTGAACCTGGTTTTAAGGAAAAAGGGAAATTACCTGATTATTATAACAAGTTGAAAGACATTCAAATTGGGCTTCAACCTTTAAGGCACGAGAAAGGCAATTACACCAAAACTATTATCACTTATAATAATACGACGGGTATGGCCAGCAAAGAACAAGGTGGGAATTTGATGATAACAGAACAAACTCTAATAGCACCGGCATATAGGTGCTTTTTTCTAATTGATCTGGAAAACTCTACTCATCAATTAATTAATAAGTATTTAGCAAGATATCAAGCTGAGTATTTGCCTTATCTTGGTAAAAATGAATTTTCGGTTTGGTGGGAAAATTACCTTGAATATTTAAATTTCAATGACTTTGATACCGACGAAAGTTTTAAAATATCTTCCATCTACATTAAAGAAGAACCTTTAGTTGATGGTAAAGATATTCAGCCGTACCTGCCCTTTTTTGATAATAACCCCCTTGGTAATTCTTTCTCCTATTTCGAGAGGTTACCCATTGGATATTTAGAAATTGCAAAAGGAGTATTTCAGTATGAGTACCGAAATTTTGCATATTCCGATTGGTCGTTAAAAGCTGAATACAAAACTCCACATATTTTAATTCAAATAAATAAGAATGATATTATACAAGTCTTTTGATAAACTTTCACTGGAGATGTCCAATCTTAGAAACTATTTTCTAACATACGAAAAGTACCTGGCACATACTCACGAAAGCAAACCCTTAGAAACCCTGCACCAGCACATTGAAAAAGTTAATCTTTATTTTTTGCGCTTAGTAAAAATTCACAAACTTGATAGAGTTATTGACAAATTGATTAATGATATATCTTTTGACAATCAGCATGTTGGCAACTATATTAAGGAAATTTTCCTATCAACAATCGTCCTTCACGATTTTGGTAAAATAAATCCGAACTTTCAGGTGGAGCGAATGAAAAACAAACATTTTGTTAGCGATAAAAGCATAAAGATTGGCTATGAACATTCATATCTAAGTGCCTATATGTTTGTGGGGTATTTTTGTCAAAAAGTAATTGATGACAACCAATTAGATCAAGCAACAAAGGCAATTTTACTACCTATTTGCTTTTTGTTTGCAATCCCAATTTTAAAACATCATTCAGGTTTTTTAGAGAAAGACTACAATTTCGACCAAGAAAAAATTGAAAGTTTACTCCATTTATTGGATAATGTGGGTTTTAATTTTGCAAAGGAGCATTTATACCAATTGATTGAATCCGAAAAAAGTGATTCCCAG
>CAYMLS010000411.1:0-4211 GCA_964390665.1 uncultured Bacteroidales bacterium
AATATGATCAAAAAAAACTTTTTTTCTCTTGATTATTTAACTTCGTAAAGTAGTATTAGTGTCTAATAAAAATTCAGGTTTCTCTCTGCAATTCTATTGACATGGTTTTCGTTCGTTTTTTTGATAAGTATTATGTGTATCACACTCGTTTATCAAAAAACAGTTCATCTGGTTATAATTTGATTAATTCGGTCTGATGCCTCCCCCGTTCTTTTCTTAGGGGGGAGCTCGCCATATAAGCATCCGTGTGTGTCAAAATTTTTGTCATGGTTCACTTTACCATCTATCCTTCATCCTGCTCAGGAAGGATCCTCAGGGGGGTGCCACCGTATTCGGCACCAACGTCGCGTGGTTCGCAAAACCACATGATCTGCCCTTCCGTGGTAAGCGTTTCAGGTACATTATGCGCATCGGGATGGGTATCTTTGAACCATGCCAGTAAATCGTTTTGCAAAGTTTCTCTCACTTCACGAAATGCAGGATTATTTGCCAGATTTTTTGTTTCTCCGGGATCATTATTCAGGTCATAAAGAAATTGGGTAATACCGGGAGCACCAAAACCGGTTGCATATTCCAAACCCAGGTCGCGCTTTCCGGTCATAAAAACATACTTCCATTCCTTACTGGCGATCATTGCCATATTGTCTTCCAGAAACAATGAATACGCATAGGGTTTCATATCCGTTTTTTCTCCCACGAGCACTTCCCTGAAACTTTTTCCCTGCGCATCAGCCATAGGCGGAACTTTTAGCAAATCACAAATGGTGGTTACCACATCCACTCCTTCTATGATAGCATCGGTTTGAACCCCTGCAGGCAGATGGTGTCCTGAGAAAATCACAGGGATCTGCACCGATTCTTTCCACATGGTATGTTTTTCAAACCTTTTGTGATCATACAGCAAATAACCGTTATCACTAAGATAGACCACAAGCGTATTTTCATCCAATTCCATTTGCTCCAGTGCATCCAGCACCATGCCCACATTTTTATCCATGTACTCTACACTCGTATAATAGGAGGCAATGATCCCCCTTTTTTCTTCATCTGTTAAACCGGCAAAAATTTCTGGTATCCACCGATCATCTTCAGGACTCCCCTCCGGAAGTTCCAACTGCGATGGATCATAGCGATCGCGAAATTCTTCAGGAAAATGGAAAGGGGCATGAGGTTCGTTAAATGCCAGCCAAACCATGAACCGGTCATCTTTGTTTTGCCTGATGAAGTCAATGGCGCGATCTGCGAAAAAGGTGCCTTTTGAATAGGCATCGTACACCTGATGTGGCAGGTAACCGGCATTCCAAAAGCCGGCAGGATCTTCCACGGGGTTGGAGCGGGAATAATATCTGCCCTCATCGGGAACAGATCCTTTTTCCATTTCATTTCGCCAACTCCTGTGATCTCCACTTAAAACCAATGTATCAAACCCATATTTTGGCCATTCTTCCCAAACAGGATACCACAGCCAATCGTTGAAATGTGTTTTACCAAACAAGGCAGTTTTGAAACCTTCATCCTGCAAATGGTTGGCGATGGTGGTGTTGTTTTGTGGATTAAAAGGGGTGAAAAGCAAGGTAACCCCCGTTGCCTGAGGATATTTCCCGGTTAGGATAGATTGACGGGAAGCAGAGCAGATAGGCGCATTGCAGTAGGCATTGTTGAATTGAATACCATTTTGTGCCAACCGGTCTATGTTGGGAGTGCGAATAAATTCATTGCCGTAGGTACCCATTGTATGAGGGGCATGATCATCACTGATCATAACCACCACATTTTTATAACCTTCATCATTGGTTTGTGGCTCATTGCCCTGATGGTTGCAGGAAGAGATCGCCACGGGAATCAATCCAAGCACAATTTGACGAACATTCATAGATTGGAATTTTTAAAGAGTATAGAGATTATAAACATTGATTCTTTGTGGTCAGCCTTTGGCAATATCAATTTTCCCACCCGTCTCCAATGATTTATAAACAGCGTCTACCACGAGCATATCTTTCAGACCTTCTTGGCCAGGCACCCTGGGCTGCAATCCATTGGAAAAAGCAATGGCATCCTCATCCATCTGTTTGGCCTGCTGGTTGATTTGCGGGAAGTCAAGTTTCCCTTCACTGGTTTGTCCTTTTATGCCGCTAAACCCCGAAAAAGGTTTTAGTTCGAACCATCCTTTTTCGGCAAAAGCATGTAAATAATTAAAACCTGCATGAAATCCGGTATCCAGGTTTGCTATCGTCCCGTCGGGAAACTCCAGCTGAAAGGTTGTTGCTTCATCTACCCCTTCAAAGTTTCCGGGGCGTGTAACAAACGTTTGCGCAGTTACGGTAAGCGGTTCTTTACCTGTTACATAACGGGCAGCCTGCAGCGGATATACCCCCATGTCCATCATAGCACCGCCCCCCATATGCTTTTCCCATTTCCAATGGTCGAAGTTTGTATTGCGATAACCTGCTCCGCAAGAAATATGAAGCACCTGCCCAAAGACCTTTTCCTGCCCCAGTCGCATTACTTCCTGTGTAGTGGGTTCATACTGCATGCGGTATCCAACCGATAAACCCACGCCATTGTCCCGGCATGCTGCAATCATTTCCCGGCATTCAGAGGCATTCATGGCCATGGGTTTTTCACATATTACATGTTTTTTTGCTTTGGCTGCACGAATGGTAAATTCTTTGTGCATTGAATTGGGCAACACCACGTAAACAATATCAATATCCTGATTTGTGGATATCTCATCAAAGTTTTCATAGTTGTAAATATTCTCCACGGGAATATTGTATTTTTCCGCCCATATCTTTTCTTTAGATGGAGTTCCAGTAACAATGCCTGCCAGATAAGCAGTATCAGTTTCCTGAAGTGCAGGTGCCAGGATATCGGTGCTGTACCACCCCAGTCCTACCAGGGCAATACCCATTTTCTTTTGTTTACCTGATAAAAAGGTTGGAAATGCCTGAATCTGCGAAGAGAATAAAGCACCCGTGGCTCCCACGAGCGACATTTTCATAAACTCGCGGCGCGATTTATTGGAAAGGGAAGTATCCATCATTTTTTTGTTTGGTTTGTAGGAAAATGTAAAGATAAAAAAAATGTCATATCTCCTGAAATCTATCCGCTCAATAATCTTACGGTAATCATTCTCTATATTGTAAAGACCAGCAAAAGGTATTTCTAATGCCGCAAAAGATAAAAACGAAAGGATGTAATCTGCCTGACCCCGAAGAAATCGAAAAACAGAAATCACAAAAAAACCGACAACTATGAAAATACTGGAAACACTTCTCATAGCATCCGTCAGTTTCAGCCTGTTTTATGTGATCTATCTTGTTTTGAGCAAAAAGCAGCGCTCGTTCGATGCCCTTCGGTTCTATCTGATCAGCACTTTGATCATTTCAACAACAATATAGATGAATCAATGGTCACGGACTCCTTGCGAAAAAAGACAGTACATGTGGAAATCATTGAATCAGAAAGTTCTTCTGACACCATTAAAAAGCGGGTTTACAGAATTAATGAGTTAGAATCGGAAACGGTAATTGTTGAGGCGGATGGGAATGTAACGGTATCAGGCACCAATTTTACAACCAATCAGATAGATTCGTTGAAAAACAAGGAGGTGGTTGAAGTGCGTGTGATGGGTAAGGAAAGTTATGAATGGACAGAAACAGACGGAGAAACAACCGTGCACACCACCGTGATAAATTCCACAGATAAATCTCCTCAAAACTTACTCTACATCATAGATGGTATTGAAAGTGAATCAAAAGAAGCCCTACTTGACATTGAACCGGGAGAAATTGACAAAGTCGAGGTTTACAAAGGAGAGAAGGTAAAGGAATACACTGACAAACAAGTGGAAGGTGTAATTGTGATCACCAGGAAAAAACCGTGATGATTATCCGGAAGTTTCCCGGTGAAAACACAAACCATTCTGAAATCATTCTCACCTCTTTGCAACGGAGGTCAAACAAGTATAACTGATATTCCAGTGCCGGGAAACAGAGTTTGTTTTCATGAACCCGAAAGGCAGGCATATTTATAGAGCAATATGATTGGATACTAACCTACTCATTGAATGAATAAGTGCAATCTGCGCATCATAATACCTCGCACCGTAATTCCCGTTTAAAACGGGACAGGCGCCCCAATTTAGATCAAAATCATCCTGAAACTCTCCCGCTTGAGCGGGATTTTCGCTGCGCTTCAACTTGCCGTTG
>CAYMLS010000412.1:0-4211 GCA_964390665.1 uncultured Bacteroidales bacterium
CGCTTTCTTTATCAAGCACAGATAAAATCGTGGGTTTTCTTGCTGATACTAATTAGATTAAACAGGTCAGATGAGCCTGTCCCGTTCTTTGAGCTGGCCATATAATCATCCGCGTGTGTGTCAAAATGTTTGTCATGGCTCGGTTCATGTACTTATTTTTCACCCTAAATGTAACGATCCGAACCTACGGATACCAGTTGTAAAGACGCCAATCATTATTTTACTCCGCCTCGCGCAATCATTGACAAGAAGTATGGAAATTTATCCTTGCGAAACGGACAGGCATACGACAACCAAAAGAAACATGAGAAACAAACGATTTTAGGAGTTTTTTCTCAGGAATAAATGTAAAATAATTGATAATCATTATTTTTCAAACAAAAAACACCTGCTGAGGTTGAGGTATAGATAAATTGCGGGATTGAGGGTCGAAAATTTAAGTAATTTTGTACCTGATTGCGTTCTGGTGATCAGTTTAAAGTATAATCCATCAAAATGATCGTAATTAGCGGTAATAGATAAATTTCAGACATTTACGGATCAACGAACCAGGAAACAAACAAAGGGTTCAACCTGTAAACAATCATTAAAGAAAAGATGACTAAAAAGAATATTTATATAGAAACATACGGATGCCAGATGAACTTTTCGGATAGTGAGATCGTGGCATCAATCATGACCGATAACAATTACCAAACCACCCAAAAAGCAGAGGGTGCAGATGTGATTTTCTTGAATACGTGCTCTATTCGCGAAAACGCAGAACAAAAGGTATTTAATCGTTTGAAGCAACTTCAGGTATTGCGCAAAAAAAAGCCTGATCTGATTATTGGGTTGCTGGGATGCATGGCCGAAAGACTCAAAAGCTCATTGCTTGATGAAGAGCAAAAGGGTTTAAGATTAGAGATGGTTGTGGGACCAGATGCTTACCGCGATCTGCCCGGCTTGCTTTCTGATGTGGAAAGTGGCCAGAAAGCGGTAAATGTTCTTTTATCTGCCGAAGAAACATATGCAGATATTGCCCCGGTAAGGTATTCGGGCAATGGAGTTTCTGCATTTATTTCCATCATGAGAGGATGTGAGAATTTTTGTACCTACTGCGTGGTGCCCTACACCAGGGGTAAGGAAAGAAGCCGCAACCCCGAAAGCATCCTCAGAGAAGCATTGCAATTGTTTGAAAAAGGTTATCGCGAGATAACGCTGCTGGGGCAGAATGTTAATTCGTATCATTGGACCAACGAAACGGAAGCATGGGATTTTCCCTATCTTTTAAAAGAAGTGGCAAAGATAAATCCACTGCTTAGGGTAAGATTTGCCACCTCTCATCCTAAAGACATGTCAGATGAATTGTTGCAGGCCATTGCCGGGTTTCCCAATATTTGCCGTGCTATACACTTACCTGTTCAATCAGGCAGTAGCGCAGTACTGAAGCGCATGAACCGGAAATATACACGGGAAATTTACATGGAACGGATCCGGTCTATCAGAAAATACATTCCTGATTGTGCCATCAGCACGGATATTATTGCAGGTTTTTGTGGTGAAAGTGAAGAAGAACACCAGGAAACAATCCGTTTGATGCAATGGGCTCAATACGATTTTGCCTTTATGTTTAAATATTCTGAAAGACCTGGAACTCCGGCCGCCAAAAGGTTTAAAGATGATGTTGAGGAAGAAGTTAAAAGCAGAAGACTACAAGAGATTATTCATTTTCAAAATGAACTCTCACTCCGAAGCAATCAAAAGGACATTGGCCAGGAATTTGAAGTTTTGGTGGAAGGACGATCTAAAAAATCGGCAGAAATGGTTTCCGGTCGCAATTCCCAAAACAAAGTAGTCGTTTTCCCTGACAAAGGATTCAAACCCGGTGATTATGTAACCGTGAAAATATTTGACTGTACTTCGGCAACCCTGAAGGGTGAACCCATCTGATCATAGACCCATCCGGCACTATCCGTTTAATTGCATATGTTTCAGCAGCGCCTCGGCGACAAACAAATCACCGGGAGAAGTAATTTTGATGTTTTCCGGATTACCCTCAGAAAGATAAATCCGCTCTCCGCTCTTTTCAAGTACGGAAGCGTCGTCAGTAAATATTTCCTGATATTGCACGTTATAGGCTTTTTTAATCAGATCGGCCCGAAAACATTGCGGTGTTTGTACTATTTTCACGCTTTCTCTGTCCATGGGTTTGTTAAAAGCATTTTCCACCCATCTCACAGATTCAGTGATTTTCATAACGGGAATCGCATTGCCAAAGAACCTGGCCATGCGAAACGATTCATGAATTGTTCTTTGAGAAACAAGAGGACGCACACCGTCATGAATCCCAACCAAAGCATTATCATCAACCAATTCCAGACCATTTTTCACCGAATGAAACCGTGTAGGGCCTCCCATGACTTTCATTACAGGCAATTGGAAATCATATTGTTTGATGATCTGTTCCCACATTTCTTCTTGCCGGGCAGGCAATACCAAAACAATTTTGATTTGGGCATCAAATTGATGAAAAGCTTCAATGGTATGAAACAAAATGGGTTTACCTGCCAGGTGCAGAAACTGTTTTGGCGTGGAATTTTGCATTCGCAAACCAGATCCACCGGCGGTTATGATCACATATCGTTCAAGTTCTGACATTCACTGTAATCTGTTGGTTGGTATCAAAAAGATCAGAAACCGGTACAAATCCGCTTATCTATCAAAAAAAGTAAACTTTGAAGATATTTTAGTATTGGCAATCAGATGACAAGCATTGCATCGCCATAGGTGAAAAACTTATACTTTTCTTTCACTGCTGTTTTATAAACCTTCATCAAAAGGTCAAATCCTGCAAATCCCGCCACCATCATCATCAATGTGGACTGGGGAAGATGAAAGTTGGAGATCATAGAATCGGCAACACTAAAATCGTATGGAGGATAAATAAACTTATTGGTCCATCCTTCAAAAGGCTTTACCTGTCCGTATATGCTTACCGAGGATTCTAACGCTCTCATGGTAGTGGTGCCTACTGAACAAACTCTGTTTCTTCTTTCCTTTGCCGCATTGATCATATTTGCTGTGGCAGGTTCAATCATAAACTGCTCTGAATCCATTTTATGTTTACTCAAATCCTCTACGTCCACGCTTCTGAAATTTCCCAACCCGGCATGCAAAGTAAGTTCGGCAAAAGAAACCCCTTTTAATTCGAGTCTTTTGATCAATTCTCTGCTAAAGTGCATACCAGCGGTAGGCGCCGCAACAGCACCTTCTCTTTTGGCGAAAACAGTCTGATATCTTTCCTTATCTTCCGGTTCCACCGGTCGCTGGATAATTTTAGGAAGCGGGGTTTCACCAAGTGCTTCCACTGTTTTCTTAAATTCATCGTATGTGCCATCAAAAAGAAACCGGAGTGTTCTTCCGCGCGAAGTGGTATTATCGATAACTTCGGCAACGAGGTTGTCGTCATCTCCAAAATATAATTTATTGCCAATTCTTATCTTGCGCGCAGGATCTACAAGTACATCCCATAATTTGGCTTCGCGATTAAGTTCACGTAAAAGGAATACCTCTATTTGGGCGCCCGTTTTTTCTTTGGTTCCATATAAACGGGCAGGAAAAACTTTGGTATTGTTAACTACCATCACATCACCGTCGTCGAAATAACTCAGAACATCTCTAAACATTTTATGTTCTATTTCTCCTGTTTTTTTATGCACAACCATCAGTCTTGATTCATCTCTGTTTTCCGATGGATGTGATGCGATCAGTTCGCTCGGAAGATTAAATTTAAAATCCGATAACTTCATAATGAAAATTTTTAGGTGTTGGGTTTACAATAATAAATCTGCTCAGCAATGTGAAATAAACATCGTCATACCCCTTTTGATTCAGGAATGTATTATATTAATGTGCGTCTCAACCACGTAATTAATTGGATACAAAAGTTCTGCATATCAGATAAAAGGAGTGCAAAGATACTACATCAAAAAAGCCATGTCAACAGATTTGTTCAAAAAAACAGATAAAAAAGTGTTCGTTAGTTCTGAAAATAAGATGTCTGATTTTTGATATCAAGGAGTTTGCCCGGATTCAAGAGCATCAAACCAATTTTTCATATCCTGGATCGACCAGGCATTTGTTACATGAAAATCACCGATTTGAGTTCTTCGTAGTGTTTTAAGATATGCACCCGTTTGCAGGGCTTTCCCATAATCGCGTGCCAGCGA
>CAYMLS010000413.1:0-4209 GCA_964390665.1 uncultured Bacteroidales bacterium
AGGAGATCACCATTGTACCGGATGATGAATTAGATGAAGATTATGATTTCCAAATTGATGTAGACCTCACGGGCGATGTTGCCATTGATGATTTTTCACCCGTAAAATTTGTCAAAGAAGAGGATCTGATCGATGAAAAAGAGGTTTTTGTAAGCCCTGAGATCATGCCGGAATTTCCCGGAGGTATCAAAGCGTTGTATGAACACCTGGCAAACAACCTCCGATACCCTGCAGCAGCAAGGGAAACAGGTATACAAGGCAGGGTTTATGTATCTTTCGTGATAGAAAAGGATGGCAGTGTAAGCAATGTACAGGTAATGCGCGGTATTGGCGGAGGATGCGACCAAGAGGCTGTAAGGGTGATTGAAAGTCTGCCCCGCTGGCGTCCCGGTAAAATGGGAACCAGACCTGTAAGGGTGAGTTATTCGTTACCTGTGTTTTTCAAACTTCAAAAGTAGTTTCCCCCCGTTTGTTTGAATGCAATCAGAGGATCGGTCTTTGCACCGCTTTAGAAACATTCTTTACAAACAACGGAAAATGATAAATTTGAAAAAACGATAAGCAAAAGACCCAATGCCGGAAAAATATCCAGCATTGGGTCTTCACTTTTAAAATCATTAACTGCAATATAAGTCGGGGATTCAGACTAATGAGAATAACTGACCATACATTACTTTTTTCTTTTTTTATGCACGTGTGTTGCATGTCCGTAATAAACCTCTGCAGCTTCCATGAGGGTTTCCGACAGGGTAGGATGCGGATGGATGGTGAGTTCCAGATCGCGTGCCACAGCTGCCATCTCAATGGCAAGTGTTGCTTCGGCGACCAAACTGCCTGCCTCCTTACCTACCATGCCTGCTCCAAGGATCCGGTCATTTTCAGGATCAATGATCAGTTTGGTTAACCCGTTTTTAATTCCCAATGAAACGGCTCTGCCTGAGGCAGCCCATGGAAATTTGGCCACTTCCACTTTTTTTCCCTGTTCTTTGGCTTCGGTCTCGGTAAGACCGGTCCAGGCAATTTCAGGGTCGGTAAATACAACAGCAGGAATGGCTTTGGGTTCGTAGGCGGTTTTATGCCCTGCGATATGTTCTGCAGCAATACGCCCTTCATGCGATGCTTTGTGAGCCAGCATGGGTTGACCTGCCACATCGCCAATGGCATAAATATTATCTACATTGGTGCGGCGAACCAGGTCTACTTTAATAAAACCTTTCCCGTCGGTTTCAATACCCACCTCTTCCAGACCAATTCCTTTGGAATTGGGTTTACCACCAATGGCTACCAGAATCTTATCGAAAGGTTCTTTTCTTTTTTCGCCATCTTTGGTTTCGAATTCAACTTCCAGTTTTTTACCTTTTTTCTCTACGGCAACCACTTTTGTTTCAAACATGGTTTTCTCCATCAGGTCTTTGCGTTCTTTTTTAAAAACATTACGCAGGTCCTGATCCACACCAGGAAGGATATCAGAAGTAAATTCGGCAATGGTAATGTCTGCACCAAGCGCTTTAAAAATCACACTCATTTCCAAACCTATATATCCTGCTCCCACAACCAATAACTTTTTGGGAACATCTTTCAGTTCGAGGGCAATTTCAGCATTCATGATATGATCTCCAAACTCAACGCCCGGCAATGAAGAGGGTGTGGCACCTGTGGCAATGATCAGACTATCAAATTTCACCTTTTCTTTTTTTCCCTCCACCGACGTATATTCAAGGCTGTTTTTCCCGGTAATTTTTGCCGTACCGCGCATAAAGTTCACTTTTCTGCTTTTGGCCAACTGCCCCAATCCACCGGTAAGTTGCTTCACCACCGATTGTTTCCATTCACGCACTTTGTCAATATCAACCTTTGCCTGCGAGAAGTTGAGACCGTAATCTTTTGCTTTCTCAGCTTCCTCTTTGACGGCAGCAATATGCAGGAGCGCTTTTGTGGGTATACATCCATGGAAGAGGCAAACACCACCCGGATCGGGTTTGGGATCGATGAGTGTTACGTTGAGTTCGAGATTGGCTGCCTGGAAAGCGGCGGCATATCCACCTGGTCCTGCACCCAAAACAACAACATGTTTTTTATCTGACATTTGTATTTATATTTTTGTTGAAAATTTTTATTTAAACATGGTCAGCAAAGGATTCTCCATTGCTTCGCACAGCCATCTCAGGAATCTGGCTCCATCGGCTCCATCGATGATACGGTGATCATAAGACAGTGACATGGGAAGCATCAT
Organism: uncultured Bacteroidales bacterium; assembly: GCA_964390665.1. Classification (GTDB taxonomy): domain Bacteria; phylum Bacteroidota; class Bacteroidia; order Bacteroidales; family UBA7960; genus SKVR01. The sequence goes on from CAYMLS010000413.1 coordinate 2,234, forward strand.
TCTGGGTTTAAATTCGCCATCAATATAAACGGGTTCCATTTGAGAACGGGATACACCAAGAATAGCCACATTCGGACGATAAACAATGGGTGTAAAGTTCGTACCTCCGATACCACCCAGGTTGGAAATGGCAAAATTGCCACCCTGCAACTGATCGGGCATGATCTTCTTTTTCCGTGCTTTATCTGCCAGTTCATTGAGTTCGAGAGAAAGTTCTGTTATCGACTTTTTATCAGCATCCTTTATAACAGGCACAAGCAATCCCCTTTCTGTATCAACGGCAACACCAATATTCACGAAATCCTTATAAACGATTTCTTCGTTTTTCATATCGAGGCTGGCGTTGAATTTGGGGAACTTCTTCAATGCTTCGGCAGTAAGTTTAAGCAAAATAGCCGTAAAAGTAAGTTTTGCACCTTCTTTCTCTACAAACTTAGAATAGTTTTTCCTGAACTTCTCCAGTTCGGTAACATCTGCTTTATCAAACTGAAAAACATGAGGAATACTTTGCCATGATTCGGCCATTGTACGCGCTGTGATTTTCCGGATTGTATCCAGTTTTTCGCGATGCACAGGACCTAATTTGGAGAAATCGGGTAATTCGTAGTCGGTGCCAATGGCAGCGGCAGCAGGTTTGGATTGGATAGCTTTTTTAGCATACGCTTTCACATCTGCTTCCATAACCCTTTCGTGAGGTCCGGTGCCTTTTACCTTTTTAATATCCACACCAATTTCTCTTGCCAGTCTTCTAACGGCAGGAGAAGCAGGTACATCAGAAGCAGGCAAACCTTCAGTTTCGGGTTGCTGTTTTTGCTGTGGTTCTTCTCTGTGAGATTCCTTTTCAGGTTCTTCTTCTATCTTGGTAGATTCTTCTTCCTTTTCGGGCGTTTTCTCTTCTTTTTGTTCTTGTTTCTGCTCCTTTTCTTTATCTGAAGAATCCACTTCTTTTTGTTCTTCCTGTGGCGCTGTGGAATCATCTTCAGATTTCTGGCCACCCTCTGTATCGATGGTAAACATCACCTGTCCTACTTTAACCTCATCACCTGAAGCAACTTTTACTTCCTTTACCACTCCGGCATATTCCGAAGGCAGTTCGAAGCTGGCTTTGTCGCTCTCCATCTCGGCGAGCATATCATCAACATCCACATTATCACCTTCCGAAACGAGTATATCAAGTACCGTTGCAGTGGTAACATTATCAGCAATTTCGGGTAATTTTATTTCCTTGATCATTGTAAAAAATTTTTAAATCTCCGTAGAATTGGGTTTATCGCTGTTTATTTTAAAATCTTTGTGTGCTTTCAACATGTCTTTTTTATCCAGACGTCCCTGAGAGAACAAGCTATGAACAGTAGCATAAGCGATGTGCCGGTCATCTACTTCGAAATAATCCCGAAGCGCTCTTCGGTTATCGCTTCTGCCAAAGCCATCGGTACCCAACACGGTTAAGACACCCGGGAACCAACGACATACAGTCATAGGAATGGCTTTCATATAATCATGAGCGGCCAAACAAAGTCCTTCGTCTCCGTCCAAACACTCTTCGATATATGTTTTCCGGGATTTCTTGTCAGGGTTTAATCTGTTCCAGCGATCAGTTTCGCGGGCATTTTCGTAAAGTTCTTTGTAGCTGGTAACACTCCAGACATCTACCACCACATTGTAATCTTTTTCAAGCATTTCAGCGGCTCTGAGTGTTTCGTTGAGGATAGCACCACTACCAAAAAGATGTACCTTTTCGCCTTTACTCTTTTCAGATTTCCTGAATCTATACATCCCTTTCAAAATACCTTCTTCCACTCCTTCTGGCATTTTAGGCATTTTGTATTTTTCATTGATCACGGTGATGTAATACATGAGGTCCTGTTGATCAACAAACATTTTCTGCATGCCATCTTTCACGATCACAGCCACCTCGTAGGCAAAAGCGGGGTCGTATGCTTTAACGCCAGGTACCGACATAGCGATCAGATGCG
>CAYMLS010000414.1:0-1590 GCA_964390665.1 uncultured Bacteroidales bacterium
ATCTTTTGTGTCTGGATACCTTGTGAGGTAATAATGTGCAACAGATACATACCATTGTTGAAATCAGAGATGTCTATCCTCAGGTTATCGTTTTCAACGGTGTTGCTGTAAACACGCTGTCCGGTGATATCGTAGATCACTACTTCGTTGATCTGAATCTCTGAGGTGATGTTCAACTCATTGTTTGCCGGGTTGGGGAAGATACTCAGATTTTCAAGTGTGAATTCATCAACCGCTGTGGGTTGTTCACCAAATACATCTTCAACGGTCATATCGCCTGTTACAGTTACTTCCCGGTTAGGATCACCGGCCCATTCTCCGTTATCAAAGGAAGGTGCGTCAAAGTATTTGTAATTATAAACTCCTTCGGGTAAGGAAAGTGTTTTAGTGAAAACAAATACATTATCAGTATTCTCCATTTTTTGCTCGGGAAGTGTACCGGGTGCCTGCCAGTCCCACTCAGGGAAGTCACCAGTCATGTAAACTTCGGTAACGCCGGCTTCAAAACCTTCTGCCTGGTTCATGTTTACATTGAAAGTAACATTATAGAAAGGTGTGGGAGTGATCTGTACCTCAACGGTTGCATCATCACCGGCAACGGTAAAGGTGCCGGTTGCAGTGTCGTAGTCCGGGTATTCCACTGTGTAATCATAATCACCATTGGTGAGAGAGAACTCATAAACACCAGGATCGTAGGTAGTACCATTGATGGAAACCACAGCATCTGCCACAGGTGCATCGCTCTCGTCGGTCACGATAAATTCAACATCATAAAAAGATACCAATGGCAAAGTCAACTCAGGTGTTACCAGCCAGTTATCGGGTGTAAGAGCCCCATCTTCGCTATCCCAGGATTGACTGCGCATCTCAGTGAAATAATTCTGATCCTGATCCACCTCTATCATATAGTACCAGTTATAGCCATCACCATCATTGTCAATGGCCATCCAGTTTTCGGGCAACCAGGTTTCGTCATAAGCATCAGGAGCAGAGGGATCAAATGTGGCAGGATCAAAGTCTTCGGGCAATCCACCTTCAAAATCTTCCTGCAACCACAAGGTATCCATTTCCGGGGTGGATGCCTGCACACGAATATTATCGATGATGATACGATCATTATCGGTGGAGTTGTAGTGACGGAAGGCAATTTTTACGGTTTGCTCCTGAAATTGTGAAATCTCCAGCATACGGGCTTGGTATTCCAAATTATCTATTATAGTATCAAAAGTTTCTTCGTAGACCATCTCAAAATTATCAGGATTGAAATCCTCCTCAGAGGGACCTACCCAGATGCTGTAGGTTTCATCCCTATATTCGGGGGTACTGGCAGTAACCGCCACATCCCACATCAGGAATACATTGTTGAAAAGGTCGGGTATCTCTTCCAGAACCACATTCACAAACAGGTTCTGATCCAAAACGGTGACAACATCCGATACTTCATAATATCCATCTCTTTCAACCATATAGTTGTAAAAACCGGGGGTCAGGTTGAATGTGTATTCTCCTTCGGCATATTCGGTTCCTTCAATGGTCATCACTGCATCGTCAATCAGGATTCCTTCTTCATCCATAACAGTAAAGTTTACT
>CAYMLS010000414.1:1600-4194 GCA_964390665.1 uncultured Bacteroidales bacterium
AGTTTACTTCGTATTCGGGATCTGCTCCCGCATCAAGGGTAACATCTACGGTAATATCAGCATCATCAACAGTAAAAGTTCCGTTGTGCGTAAGGAAACCCTCTTTTTTTACGAAATAGTCATATTCACCAGGGAATAATTGGAAAGATGTTTCACCGGCAGCGTATTTTTCTCCATCTATTGAAATGACTTCTGAACCATCGGCACCTGCGATATTGAATTCCACCGCAAATGGATCAACCATTCTCAGTCCGTCAAAATAAACTTCCACAAATTCGCCGGTTCCATCTTCAGGTTTGGTAAACTGAAAGCTATCAAAGTAAAAGTCTTCACCTTCCATTACGCCATTTCCGTTTACCCATCCAAAAACATTTTCGTCTTTATTGTAATCCCACAAAATTCTTTTCCATCCGGTCCAGTCAACAACCATCCATTCAGATCCCTCCAGTGTGGGACCGCCATCGCGAACCATTACTCTGAAACGGTTTCCTGATCCATCGCCATACATGTAAAACTCAAGTGCCTGTCCCAGTTGAAAATGCCTTTCGGGAACATTAGAAAGACCAGGATTCAGTACCTGACGGGCGAAATGGGTTCCTAAACCTTCATATTCAACATCATTATCCCATTGAAAAGCAAGTTTCATGGACTTCTCGCTACCGATCTCCTCTGCTACAGTAACGGAATCCAATGCAACATAACTGATCTCCGGATCTACGATCACACCATTGGTGCTACCACTCTCTGTGGGAGCTGAAAACCAGTCACCAATTCCGAGTTCAAAGTCATCAATGTAAGTAAAGTTCGGATTTTCATCCTCTTTGTCTTGTGCAAATGTTTTTGTCCATACTCCGGGGAGTAAAAACATTGCAGCCAATAAAATACGTGTAAGTTTTGTTTTCATCATATTCAATTTTAGTTTGTAAATAGATTTATTATTATTTGTCGCACTTATCCCCGGGAGGATGGGTAACAACTATCACCAGAATCTCTCCCGGAAATAAAATACTACATTTATTTAAAGGGTAATTTATTTAATGAACGATCTGTATTTTTCGCATATACATATTGGATTCTCCTGTCATTTCAAGTAAATAAAATCCATCCGAAAGATCTTTTACATCCAACGCAAAAGAATGGTTATTAACTGTTTGTGTGGATATTTCCTTGCCTGTGATATCCTTGATGGTGACCAACATAATTCTTTCAGGAGATTCTATCAATAATTGTTCCCGCGCAGGATTGGGAAAAACCTTTACATTTGTTTCCACGGATTCAATGCCTGTTTCTGGTTCAAACAATACGTTGAACTGAACGTTGGTAGCTGGCATGGTGAAGTTGTAAACTGGATCGGTGCCCAAGACAGCACCATCGCGGTTGGAGTAATTTACAAACCGGTATCCGTCTGCCGGGTTGGCTTCGAGCACAACATCATCATTATAATGGTAAAATCCTGTACCCGTCACGGTTCCTCCCTCTTCCGGCGTAATGTTTACATTGATCTCATAATCGATCAGGTTGAAAACACCCTTGAGGGTTACACTTGAATCGGGCATGATAAAGGTGAAATCCGATTCAGTTGCCAAAACCAGATCATCAGCATCTGCCCAGTGAGCAAATTCATAACCCGTATTGGGTGAAGCGGAAAGGGAAACATTATACAAAGAAGGATATTCACCTTCTCCACTGAGCATACCTCCATCCTCTGGTTCTGGTTGCAACGCAAGTGAGAATGTTTCGGGCTCTGCTACTTCAAATTTATCCAGCATCAGCATATAATCATCCTCTGATACATACTGAATGGCAAATCTTATTACTTCATCTTCGTACGCTTCTCCCAGAAAATAGGAATATTCGGTCCATTCATCGGGAACCTCTATATGCTCTCCTTCCGATATCTGAATGAAATCATCCGGAGCAAACGCAAAGGCAGTACTGTCATCAGGCAACACATATACCTTCATTCTTTCAGGTCCAAACGGTTCAACCTGAATGGATTTTGCCCAAAAAGAGAGGCGGGCAAACTCAGTGACCCTTATTTGTGGGGATATCAACCACTTATTTTCATCTGTTTTTTGCGACATCATGGCAATCAGATATTTATCACCTTCTACCGGAGGATGATTTTCGGATATGGGCGGGTCTGTCTGTGCGGGATTCATCACTTTCCATGCATACGCCTCACCTGCACCGGGGAAAGTAAAACCGGCAGGATTGTAGGTGACTTCACCATCCACATCCACTGTGATCCATGGGAATATTTCGGTGGTAAAATCTTCGTACTCCTGGAAATCTTCATAAAAAGTAGTGGGATATTCAACTGGTTGTTGCTGCACAAAATGCAAATGATCAAAATACAATGTTCCCACATTTTCTGCTCCTTCGGCTTTTCGCAGGTGAAAACCATCAAAATAAAAATTGGCACCGTCCAATACACCGTCGCCGCCAAACCAGGCAACTACCGGATCTGCCGTAAGATCCCACGAAACCAGTTTCCAACCCACCCAGTCAATGGTCGTCCAATGGGTGGTTTCCAGCTGGTTTGCACCAAATTCAGTATCTCGGTGTTGTTCTTGATGAAGTACATCATGTTT
>CAYMLS010000415.1:0-4185 GCA_964390665.1 uncultured Bacteroidales bacterium
TGAGCCGCTCGAAATCCTATTTTCAAAGGGTGATGGATGAAGCACGGGCTGATCTTGATAATTTTGTTTCTTTTAAGTTTATCATTGATGATGCTTTTCCTGCCGAGAAAAAGGTTTATCCCACACGGTGGCTGATTGTTTTTCTTACCACTTTTGCCGCCGGATTTTTTGGTATTCTTGCCCTGATGACCTATGAAAATCTGATGAAAAAGGGTATAATCCCAGGTAAAAAATAATTCCTTAAACACAATCTGGTGTGACCGATCGCTTTAAATCGAAATTGTTTTTTGGATCTTCATTGGCTTTTCTGGCACTAAATGCCTTATTTATTGCCAATGAAATATACTGGTTGCTGGCCCTGCCATTGGCCCTGTGGGTTGTGATGCTCTTTTTTTTCTCGCTCGATAAGTTGCTCATGGTCATTGTTTTTCTAACGCCGTTTACTTTTAAATTTGGCGACGAGGCTTTGGGTTTTGCGATCATTCTGCCCACAGAACCCATTATTGCTGCAGTCATGATTCTTTTTTTCCTGAAACTGTTTTATGAGCAAAAATATGATGGGAAAATACTCAAACATCCCGTATCGGTTATCATCATCCTGGGACTGATATGGATGTTTGTTACCAGCATTACGAGCGAAATACCTGTTGTTTCTTTTAAGTATTTTCTCAGTCGCCTTTGGTTTGTGACGGTATTTTATTTTGTAGCGATACAATTATTTCGTCATCCTGAAAAAATCCGCCTCTATTTGCTGCTTTTTGGCAGTGCAATGGCGATGATCATCATTTTTATCACCATAAAACACAGTACTTATGGTTTTGAAAGACAAGTGGGTACATGGGTAGTGCGCCCTTTTTTCAATGACCATACCAACTACAGTTCTGTTATTGCCATGATTGCCCCCTTATTTCTGGTTCTCTCTTTTTATAAGGGTTACAGCACCTTGCGGCGCAGGATTTTGTTGATTCTTTTCTTTGTATTTATCATGGGCATTGTATTTAGCTATAGCCGTGCTGCATGGGTAAGTTTGATCGCTTCGGTGGTTGTTTTTGTGATCATGATATTTAAAATTGACTACAAGGTCATCATGGTGTCGTTGGTTCTTTTTTTCGGCACAATTTTTCTCTTTCAGGATCAAATTATTATGACGCTTGAGCGAAACACGCAGGACTCGTCAGGTGATTTTCGCGAACATGTCCAATCCATTACCAATATTTCATCTGATGCCAGTAACCTTGAGCGCCTCAACCGCTGGAGGGCGGCCCTTAGAATGTTTCAGGAAAGACCGATATTAGGCTGGGGACCGGGTACATATCAACTGGTATATGCCCCTTTTCAGCTGGCAGAAGACAGAACCATCATTACCACCAATTTTGGTGATCTGGGAAATGCACACAGCGAATACCTTGGACCTTTGTCTGAATCCGGTATCCTCGGTATGCTGTCTTTTACCATTTTGGCTCTGTGGGTATTTGTGCTGGGTATACAAAACTATAAAAGAATTCCCCATGGCGAATTAAAATGGATTTCACTGGGGATAACCCTGGGGTTGGTTACCTACTTTGTGCATGGTTTGCTCAATAATTTCCTCGATACCGATAAAGCGTCAGTGCCGTTTTGGGGGTTTATTGCCATCATGGTCGCCATTGATGTGTATCATATTCCAAAACGAAAACAGATGGATTCTTTTTAGGTAAAAAGACAACCAATGCGAAGTTAAAGGGCAAAGAGAATTGGAAAAATGCGTAAGCAGATTTGCAAAACCTTCCGGACAATATTTCTTGTGCACATTTTTGTTTTTTTTATGATGGTAATCGATTCCAACGCGGGCTATTCTTTCCCTTATTCCACTTTCTTTTCAATATTGCTTCCGATAATTTTATCTTTCCTTTCAATAGAAATATCTCAATATCTGTTAGACATGTCATAAAATAAGTTGATGTTTTAAAATTCTCATGCTTTTTAAAATTTAATAAAGCTGTTTTTCTGATAACCTGCCTATTTAAAATTAGTCTAAATAAGTTTTTGTGATGAATCAAATATATACAATTATAAAAAATGTCATTGTAGGGTAAGGATATGTCAATGCTTATGGCATTAATTTACAGTAAATTAAGGTTTGTTTGGTTTACTGAATAAATATTAATTAACAATGTAATGAATAAGATATCTGGTTTAGTGTAAGTATAAACCACGATTGAAAAATAGATGAATATCCTAATTTATTTGTCTTTTGGAAGATAGCAACTTTACAAAATAAATTCATTTATCATCGATGAAGATGTGAAAATAAACGACTGATTAACTTTAAAGAAAAACTAATCATTTATTTTATTAACATTCCATGCTTTGTTAAGTGAAGTACCTCCCTTAAAAACGATACGAGGAGCAACTTTCATTTTTGTATTAAACTAAATGTTTGCACCACCCACCAATCTTTTTCAACTGCTGCCGAATGAATATTAAGTTTGATGCCAATTTGTACAGAAATAGTTTGCTTTTCCTTGGCTGTTAACTGATGAAAAATCTTTTGCCGCCATATTAAAATGCCTTTCTCATTATGACCCTTGCCCGTTCCGGAACCATTTTAATACCATGTTTTAGTTTTGATTTATCTTCCTTTTTAAGTAATTTAATTATTTTGTTCTCTTCCCATTCTTCAACCTTTCCTTTGCAATCTCTTTTAATGCTTGTATTACCAACCCACTTATTTTACCTATAGTTGCCAGATTTTTTGGGGTAGTTCTCTTAAAAGTAATCATGCCATAATCGATCTTGATCTTACGTGCTGCTCCATCAGTAAGAAAAACAGCGTTCATAGGTACCTGGGTTGATAAACCTAACTTATTTAAAGCATAACTTTCGGCAGGTAATATTCTAACTTTATCCCTTTTTGCGATTGCTTTTGCAACTTCTTTTTTAGATGGCATTACCTCATCTATCAACTTATTTGTTTTAGGGCGTATATAAATTCCGTGTGTCACACTTTTTATTACTCCTTTCTCTTTCAGTCGCTGTAATGCTTTTCGGATTGCAGCAGGTGTACCAAGATGACTGAAATCATCAGGAAACAATAAAGTGCCTTTGGGTTTAAATTGTATGTAATTGCTTACATTATTTTCTGTATTTGTCATCTAAATAATTATTATGTCACAAATATTAAAAATATGTGACAGATAGATGCCAATAAATCGTTCGTTGGTTAACAATAGTAAGGGGCACAATACCAAATGTACAAAAAAACAGAACCAAAAAAAGCCGAAAAAAGCCCTTTTTTTGCTTAAAAACAGCGGGTTAGGGGTTGATAGTGGGGGTTAGGGATTTCAATTGTTAATTTTAATTTAACTAAGAATGACTGAGTTTCTGCGAAGAATGACATAGTTATTTGCGAAGATGACTATTTTTTTGCGAAGATTTGAAGATTATTGCAATTATTTTGCGATTTGGGTTTTTTGTATTCAGGGGTAAATTACCCAGCCTTTCTTTTTTGGCCATCGGTGGGGTGGCCTTTTTCTTTTTCGCGTTCCTCATCATAGAGGGCCTTGCAGTGGTGCAGTTCGCGTTCCAGTATATCTATGGTGCGTTGCTGGGCTGCTATGAGTTTTTCTTTTTCGCGGCAATAGCCGCAACCTGGCACCGGATCCCTTACCCCAGTGATCCCTTGCCCTGGGGATCCCTTGCCCTGGTGATCCCTTACCGCAGTGATCCCTTGACCTGGTGATCCCTTGCCCTCCTCAGCATCACCACGCAACATAGAACCGCGTCCGGTTAATAACCAGTCGGGGTTGATGTCGGGAAGGTATTCTAATATCTTCGCATACTTATCAGTGCCAATCTCCCTACTTTTGTCTAAAAATCCATTAGAAAGCCCCAAATCTTTATGAAATTTATATTTTGTAATTCCTTTTAATTCAAGAAAATACAATATCCTATCTGTAATTTTTCCAGAAACACGAGAATTTGTTTGCATAATATTAGATTATATTATTATATTTGTATCGTCATTCAAAGTTAAAACATTTACAGATATTAATTATGGAAAAGAATATCCCGAAACAGAGAAAGAGATTTATGATCGTGCGCCAATACCTTCAGAACAACTGACTTAGACGGATTTAGGATGATACCAATTTGTAAAATAATGTAAGTTCTGTGTCTGGAAATTGCATTTGAGTTTCATTTATG
>CAYMLS010000416.1:0-4180 GCA_964390665.1 uncultured Bacteroidales bacterium
TGATCAAAAAAAACTTTTTTTCTCTTGATTATTTAACTTCGTAAAGTAGTACTAATAGAAATTGAAATTGATAAGGATAAGGATGTTGCAATGGTTTTTGAGGTAATTAATGACAGAGGAGTTCCTTTAAAGCCATATGAAATTTTAAAAGGGAAAATATTAAGTCAAATAGATATTTCAGACAGGGATAAATACATAGACATTTGGGAAGCTCAAATTGAGAAAATTGAAAAACATGGTGAAAATGAAATTGATGAGTTTTTTGGGTTCTATTTTAGAAGTAAGTTTTCAGACAATGCAGAGCAATATAGCAAACTTGACAAAACAAGATATCATAAAACTATTTTCCTTGATGAATATGAATCAAAAATAGGGCTGAAAAATAATGAGAGTAAAGCAAGATATTTTGTTGAGAAAACACTCCCATATTTTGCAGATGTATATGTTGAGATGCTAAAATATTACAAGGATTACTATAAAGATTATGAATTTATTTATTTCAACAAATTGAATGATATGGATGGGCAATTTGTCTTGACACTTTCGTCAATTGATTTGGATGACAAAATGAGAAATGAAAAAATTAAACTTATACCAAAATATTTCGATAAATTCTTCAGCCTTTTAAATTTAACAAACTCTTATAAATCAAATGAGTTTAATACAAATGTTATTTCTTTAACCATATCTGTAAGAAATACAACAATTGATTTAGCTAAAATACATTTTGAAAATCAATTGATTTCAGCAGTTAAGAAAAAGTATGATAGGGATACATTAGATGAAGCATTTAAATATGAGTTTTTTAAGAATGTTGGGTATAATGACTTTGGTAAAACATTTCTAAGATATTATTTTGCAAGAATAGACCATTTTATCAGCGATTTCTCTAATGAGAGCGAATATGGAAGCTATTATCAACTTGTTTCACAATCGCAGGGAGCAAATGTTTATCATATTGAGCATATAATTACAAATCATCCAGACAATCTAAAATTATTCAAAGACGAAGAAGAATTTAATGCACAAAGGAATAGACTTGGGGGATTATTGCTACTAAAAGGGAAAGACAATCAATCTTCTGGAGATGAATTATATTCAGAGAAACTTAAGACTTACAATGTTATTGGCACCTATTATGCAAGAACATTACTTCCTGATATGTACCATAAAAAAGTGACTTTTGTAAAATATATCACTGACAATAAATTGAATTTTAAATCATATGACAGTTATGGAATGAACGAAATTGAAGAAAGACATTCATTACTTTATGATTTAACAAGAAAAATATGGGAATAAAGCCCGAACCGCTAACACGCAATATACGTAAGCCGGGGGTTGTGGGTATTTTAAACTTTTGTACATTTGCTCAAAGTTGTAACGGTTTGATAAGTTGGAGCTTCGAATTCCCGGCCTCCGCATATTGCCAAACGTTGTGTGCCATGCTGAAAAGCCAACGCTCGGTCAAGCACATTTGGTTTTTGCCGACACACAAAGCCAACACTGAAAAACCAAAAGAGCTTGCCCTTTCCCACCGCAGCTGAACAGAATATCTACATTATATACACAGTTTTTTGATGTATTTAAAATAAACTGACTAAATTAGCGGCTGACAAAATAACGTCTGATAATGAACAGAATTAAGGAAGTGTTGGAACAGAAAGGAATTAAACAGACTTGGTTGGCTGAACAACTTGGGAAAAGTTACAATATGGTAAACGCCTATGCCCAAAACAGACAGCACTCACGCTTGGAAACCTTAATGGAGATAGCAAAGATTTTGGACATAGACATTAAAGAGTTGCTAGTTTCTAACAAGCCCGAACAAGACACTAAATGAAATCAACCGAAATAAAACATAACGTTCAGACCCTGATTGACAATTTCTCGAAAGATGAATTTGTCTATAATTTCTTGGTTGCCTATGGCATTTCAAAAACTTCTGTAACACGACTAAAAAAAGGAGATTACAACTTATCAAAGGTTGATGGCGAAATACTTTACAAAAAGAAAATATTCTTTAAAGTTGAAGCCACTGACAAACTGTTGAGCAGTATTGATGCCATTACCAAAGAAGAGCGAATCATAAAACACAAACCAAGATTTGCCATTGTTACCGACCACAAACAAATCGTTGCTAAAGACCTTCTAAAAGGAAAAAGCCTAGACGTCAAAGTAAAGGAGCTTCCGAACTATTTCGACTTCTTTTTGCCCTTGGCAGGCAGTGAGGTTTACAATGCAAGCAATAACAATGAAGCAGACAGAAATGCTTCCTACAAAATGGCTTCTTTGTACGATTTGTTGATTGATCAAAACCCCAACATCTACAATTCAAAAGAAAGCATTCACCACCTCAATATTTTCTTGTCTCGTTTGTTGTTTTGCTTTTTTGCAGAAGACACGGAAATATTTGAGCAAGACAGCATTTTTACCAATACGCTTGCTCAACACACCGCAGTAAACGGAAAAGACACACATTCTTTTTTAGATGAATTATTTGCCCGTTTAGACAGCAAAAGCGGAAAAGATTATCCTGACTTTCTAGCCAAATTCCCTTATGTAAATGGTGGTTTGTTTGGTCAAAAAGTAAACTCACCAAAATTCACCTCAAAAGCGAGAAAAACGCTGATTGACTTGGGCGAATTACAATGGAAGGATATCAACCCTGATATTTTTGGATCAATGATACAGGCGGTGGTGGATAAAGACTACCGCAGCGATTTAGGCATGCACTACACTTCGGTAGAAAACATCAAAAAACTGATAAAACCCTTGTTTTTGGATGAACTCTATGAAACCTACGAAAATGCAACCACCGTAAAACAACTCAACGCACTAATTCTAAGAATCTCAAAAATCAAATTCTTTGACCCTGCTTGTGGTAGCGGAAATTTCTTGATTATCACCTACAAGGAAATCCGTTTGTTGGAAATAAAGATTTTACAAAAAATCACCGATTTAGAAACCAATCCCACCTTTAAATGGACCTCTTTAAATCTCTCACAGTTTTACGGGATTGAAATAGACGACTTTGCCCACGAAATGGCAATCCTTTCGCTTTGGTTGGCAGAACACCAAATGAACCGAGTGTTTGAAGAAATGCTATTTGATTACGGTAAATCGAAACCGATTTTACCGCTAAAAGAAGCAGGACAAATACAACAAGGAAATGCTACAAGAAGGAATTGGAATGAGGTCTGTCCTATTTCCAACAAGGATGAAGTTTTTGTGATTGGGAATCCGCCTTACTTGGGAAGTAGAAATCAAGATAAAGCTCAAAAGGACGATATGAAACTTGTCTTTTCAAAAGACTATAAAAGTTTAGATTATATCGCTGCTTGGTTTTATAAAGGAGCAAACTACATTAAAGGAAATAATGCTAAATGTGCTTTTGTTTCTACTAATTCGGTTTGTCAAGGCGACCAAGTGGCTTTGACTTGGAGTAGAATACTTTCTGATAAAATTGAAATTGACTTTGCTTATCAATCATTTAAATGGGTCAACAATGCGAAAGGGAATGCAGGTGTTACGGTTATTATTTTGGGATTAAGAAACGTATCAAATCAACCTAAATATCTTTTTAAAGATAAATTTAAACAAGAAGCCAGAAACATTAATCCTTATTTAGTTGATGCTTCAAATATTGTTGTAAAAGGAGTTAGTAACCCTTTATCCAAGTTTCCTGAAATGAGGTATGGCAATATGCCGAATGATGGGGGAAACCTAATACTATCCAAAGAGGAAAAAGATGAAATTTTAAAGAATGGCAATGTCAAAAAATATTGGATAAAAGAATTTATTGGTTCTTCTGAGTTTATAAGAGGGAAACAAAGGTTTTGTTTATCGATAGATGATGAAGATTTAGATGAAGCAACTAAAATTCCTGAAATCAAAAATCGGTTAGATAAAGTTGAGATTCATAGACTAAACAGTACAGAAATAAGCACACGTGAGAAGGCAAAAACACCAAATCATTTTTACTTTTCATCATATTTAGATACGGATTCGATTCTGATACCTCGCCATTCATCAGAAAACAGAGACTACATTCCGATTGGTATATTTAATTCAGAAACAATTATTGCGGATTCAGCAATGGCAATCTACCACGCTCAACCCTGGCTATTCGGAGTAGTCACTTCCCGTATGCACATGGTTTGGGTAAGAAATGTTGGAG
>CAYMLS010000417.1:0-4172 GCA_964390665.1 uncultured Bacteroidales bacterium
ACCCTTATAAAAGTTCATTTTTATCAGATAATTTTGCTCGGAAACTTCAATTAAATAATTAATGCTTTTTCAAAACCTATCAATTTGTGCTCATAAGAAAAATTCCAATTGCTACGTTAGAATCGCCATTAAAAAATCATTTCCTGCCTTGCACTTAATGATTTCTTTATCAAACGCATGTAACAAATACACCATTATCTAAGTCGTTGGCAATCTATTCGGTGGCCAGTGGGTAAAGGATGAATCGTTCGTATTCCTGCAAATCCCCCAAAACACTCTGCCCTTTTGGGTCTACATCCATCTCGCCACCACACCGTGGGCATGGTCGTTTTCTTTTATCCCACTTTTCCAGTGCTGATTGATCTCCACACATGGGTCATTTGTAAAAATCTAAATCAGGGTTGTTCTTTTCAGGATGCATTTCAAGTTCTTCTTTGGAAATAACTTTTCCTTTTAAACCAACACTCACATCCACCACATTTTTGCATTTTAAACACGTATATTTACCCACAACTGCGATAAACCCATGATCCAGACCTGCTGAGGACAGAACCGAATAATTGCATGAATTGTACTTGTATGTAAATGATAAACCAATTTGCGGACATTAAGTAATTCAGTTAATTGAAGGCATTGATTATTGACTGGATTTGCTTCTTGTGTTTTTTTCGATATCAATCAATAATTTAATAAGTTCCGAAAACGCCAAAAAACTTATTGTTATTACGGTTGTGCCAATCAATATTGGTATAATTGTGAGTAGTCCATCCAAATTTTCTTCACTATATATGTAAAATGATGCAATCACACCTATTACAGCAATAACCCATCCCGATATCCCCAGAATATTAGAAATTGTGATTAAGGCAGGGTATTTATTTGGTGTAGGTTTATCACCACTTTCGGTAATCTCAGATGATATTTCATCTTTTTTGGATTCACATTTCCGACACACTTCTACAGTATCATCATTTTCTGTTCTACAGTTCTCACATATCCATGCCATAATTTTAATTTTTGATTTTAAAATTCCATTTTTTCCTGCAATCGTGCAAATATAATTTTTTTTTATGTATTTAATAAGTCAAAACGTTTGATAATCCACAATTGGATACAGTAACTTTGCTTATAAACAATCTTACGGACAAACAAACTATTGACACCAGTAGAGACAGACGGTTGGGTGAAATGCTTGTAAGACAATCAATTAAATCAGCACTCGAGAACCTTGAGAGTGTCTTTTCATAGATATTTGACGGCATACCTACCTACGAGATAGATGATAATGATTTTTAATACGAATTCAAATACAGAATATTCAATAGTGACAGGGAGCTGCTTTATATCCTTTACGTTGAAGAATATTCCAAGACACCAAAAACAATAACCCAAAAAGAAATTAGAAATGATTACTTTGTAACTGAGACAGAGTTAAAAATTGGAGACAGAGTTTCAGATTTAAAAAGAGCAGGGAAAGCAACAAAAGCAGTCTTTTGTATGAGATAGGTTTGATAATAAGAATTCAAAATTTCGATGGAGTCTTTAGTCTTGACTTTAACCACCAGAATTTGAATTTTATGATTATGGAAACCCAAACCCTGAAAATACTCCAGATACATAAAAAATAAACGCAATATATTTACTTTGACAAAATAACACATTGCACAATCGAGTAGCCCACCCCGCCAGAATTAACCGCCATGTATAGCCTCTCAACTCGTCATGCTGCTGAGAGGAAAAATTGAATTACAATCATCAGGATAGACTTTCAGGAAGTGTAGTAACCCGGCGAGGATTTATGTCGCAAAATTCTTCTTTCCACGTTTTATTTTCAGAGATATTCTGTTAAAAAGGTTTATGATATTTACAATTGCCTTATATTTGCCCCATTGGAAAAAGAATAAAAACATGAAGCGGGATGAGAAGACAAAGCAGCCAAAACGCATATGAAAAAGTCACAGATTATGGAGGATTTGGAATTAGGGTTGTTGGTGCAGAACGTTATAGAGGAGAAACAGATTGTTAAACGAGCGTAAAAATTAAGTATTATCGCCCATGTATTGACAATCAGAGTAAAATTGACATTTGAACCGAGCATGACAAAAACTTTGACACACACGCACATGATTATAATGCGCGGCATGTAAAGCATGCAGTCAGCGTTTTGGCGAGCTCTCTCGTTGGAAAAAACGAGAACCGAATTAATCAAATTATAAACAGATGAACCGAGCATGACAAAAATTTTGACACACACGCCCATGATTATAATTCGTGGCATGTAAAGCATCTACTCAGATTTTTAGCGAGCTCTCTCGTTGGAAAAAACGAGACAGGCATCTGAGATAATTAATCAAATTATAAACAGATGAAATAAAGCAGCTTGTAGTGGTTGACAAATGGATGGCGGTTTGGGAACGAAATGTGAAAACCGAAATGGAACGCCTTAGTTAACGCCTTGCCCAGCCGATAAAAGAACTGGCAGAACACTACGAAACGCTTCTGCTTAAACAAACCAGCGATGTTGCTGACCTTAAAAGTAAAGTAAATGCTCACCTTCAAAAAATGACTTTGTATGGAAATAGCTAAGCACAAAAATATCGACAATAGGATTTTTACCGTGAGGGGTGTTCAGGTGATGATTGATAGTGATCTGGCAAAATTTTATGGAACAGAAACGAAATTTATCAATCGGGCCGTAAAAAGAAATCCCATACGATTCCCCGATACTTTTGTATTCGAACTATCTGAAAAAGAATGGGAAGATTTGAGGTTCCAGATTGGCACTTCAAGTGGTCATGGCGGAAGAAGAACATTGCCAAATGTATTTACAGAGCAGGGTGTGGATATGCTTTCCTCGGTACTAAACACAGAAACAGCTATACGTGCGAGTATTCAAATAATGCAGGCATTTGTAACTATGCGTAAGTTCTTAATGTTTGGTTATTGGTCGCAAACTAGTATAAGACTATGAAAAACGAAATAATACTATATCAGTCAGATGAATTGCCCGAGCATATCGAAGTAATATTAGATCAAGACACGGTTTGGCTTTCTCTTAATCAAATATCACATCTGTTTAATAGGGATAAATCAGTTATTTCGAGGCATTTACGAAATATTTATGCAACAGGCGAGCTAAGCCAGGAAGCAACTGTTGCAAAAAATGCAACAGTTCAAATAGAGGCGGGAAGGAAAGTGAAAAGAGAAATAGAATACTATAATCTTGATGCCATTTTATCTGTAGGCTATCGTGTCAATTCAAAACAAGGTACACAGTTTCGAATTTGGGCTACCAATGTTTTAAGAGATTATTTGCTAAAAGGGTACATACTCAATCAACGAATGGATAGAATTGAAAATAACTTTGAAAACCTATCAAAAGAAGTAAATAAAATCTCTTTACAAATAAAAACACAAGAATTGCCCAATCAAGGGATTTTCTTTGACGGGCAAATTTTTGATGCTTACACCTTTGTCGCTGATATAATTAAGAAAGCCAATAACAACATTATTTTGATTGATAATTTCGTTGACGAGTCTGTGCTAACGCTGCTCAATAAACGCAAAAACAATATACCGGTAGTGATATACACCAAAAACATTAGCAAAGAATTGCAACTGGATGTAAAAAAGCACAATGCCCAGTACCCGGAGGTGACTGTAAAGAAATTTCCCAACAGCCACGACCGGTTTTTAATTATTGACAACAAAGCATTATATCATATTGGGGCCTCGCTCAAAGATCTGGGCAAAAAATGGTTTGCTTTTTCGCGCCTGGATTCGCTGGTTGATGAAGTTTTGAAAAGGATTAAATAGAAGCGAATAATATAATACGGATATTCCGGACTAAACTGACCCCTGAGATCAAAGGATAAAATAAAGTAAACATTTTCTTTCATACCGGCGGTTGCTGTCTCCTTCATTAAAAACAGGTTGTTTATTCCCTGACCCTAATGACGCCTGTAATTTGATAATCGGTTTCGGATTCATATGAAATCACCCTGCAAAGGATTCGAACCATCGTAGGGTTTATATCCTAAAATTCTTTATTTCTGTTTTTATTTTCGGGGATATTCTGTTAAAAAGGATGATGATATTTACAATTACCTTATATTTACCCCTTGGAAAAATAATAAAAACAATGAGCGGGATGAGAAGACAAAGCAGCCAAA
>CAYMLS010000418.1:0-4148 GCA_964390665.1 uncultured Bacteroidales bacterium
TTCTGCATGATGAATCGTGCCATGACAAAAATTTTGACACACACGCGGATGATTATATGGCGAGATCTCTCGTCGAAATAACGAGAACCGAATTAATCAAATTATAAACAGATAAGATGCATGTCAAAGCCATCAGGTTTTTTCTTCTATCTTTGCTTTAGAAAAAAAACAACTGATATGCACAAGAAACTGATTTTTACTTTTTTCATTATTTTGGTTTTTATTTTTTCCTGTCAAAGAAAACCCTCATCTGTAAATCTGGCCCAGGTTGATAACGAGGCTGCACAAAAACTGGTTGCATTGGGTTTGGGTACAATGGGTATTATTCATGATAATCAGATTTATGTCTATTTCCTGAACGAAAGAAACGATTGGGTGCCCGATAAAAACTCTCAGTTTATACTTCCCGAAAAAAATCAAGGTGTTATTCCTATGGGAATGGGGGTAATTGGGGTAGTTGAAAAGAATATCGTATATTTTTATTACCTGGATTCTCAAAACCAATGGGTAAGAGATGAACAGGTTGCTTTTTCTTTGCCTGATGATTATTTGTCCATTTCTGCCATGCGCATGAACTGGGAATCGGGGATGCTGGCCATAGAAGAGACCGAAAAAGTTATTGATTTTTATTATCTCGATGAGTTTGGTTCATGGATCAGGGATGAAACCGCCAGGTTTATTCTGCCGCTCAACATAGAGGAATATCTTATAATGGGTGAAATGGAAATTGCAATTATCCAGGATCAAAAACTGGGGGTCTATTTTCTTAGTGAAGAAGCAGAATGGAAGTTTGATGACAAAATGGTTTTGAAACTCCCGGATGATTACCAGGCAGTGCTCGCTTTTGAACCCGGTATCATTGCTGTTTTAAACGAAAATAACGTATTGAAATTTTATGAAAAGGATTCACAGGAACAATCCTGGATACTCGACGAAAGTATGGATTTTTATTTGGATGGTTTTTATGAATCTGTGACAAAATAAATATATTAAAAGATTTTTATAAGCATCTGTCCCGAGGAGGTTTCATTAGATCATGCTCGGTTAAAAAGGAAAGGAAGATGTCTGTTTGCCGTCAAATTATTCTCCTTTTTCTGGCAAAAACAAACAGATCAACCAATCTATCGCAATAATCCTGTAATTTTTATCCCTTTTTGCTGTTTATTACTACGGACTGTTTTTTCGAAAAAAGTTATGTATGAGAATCGTATTTTTTGCAGAAAAATTTAGAACGATTATAAATAATAGATTCCGGGCATACTAAGCTTTTGTCTTTCAAACTTATAGTAACAAACCTTTTATGCAACTTTTTGTATATTTTATTGTTACCTCATAAATTACAGCATCTTAAGATTAATTTCTTTAATTTTGCAACCTGTTTTGCAACTGAAAGAAATTTATCATATTTCGCGTCTGATAACCTTTTTATTGCTACAAGTAGTTTTAAAAATATGACAAAAGAAAATTTGGTTCATTCTTTTTGTCGCTGTTATAAAAAATTTATTTATCTTATCTGCAAAAATAATTTTTGCAATTTTGTGCTATGTGGGAACATCTTGTTAGATTAATTTTACGATATCGCCTGTTCATATTATTGGTTGTTTTGTCTGTAACTGTTTTCATGGGTTATAAAGGAACCCAGGTACATCTGTCATATGAAATGGCGCAGATGTTACCTGAATCGGATCCGGTATACGAACAGTACGAGGAATTTAAGGAAACCTTTGGTGAAGATGGCAATGTTGTTTTTCTTGGTGTAAAGGATCCTGGTTTCTTTGAGTTGGAAAACTTCAGGGTTTGGTATGATGTAATGGAAGATCTGTCAACTATTGAAGGGGTTACCGGTGTTCTGAATATAACCAATATCCCTCAGATAGTTCGAGACGACGAGAACAAAAAATTTGTGCTCGAAAAGGTTATGAAGCAGAAACCTGAAACGCAACGTGAGTTGGATAGTTTGGTTGACATTGTACATTCGCTCAGGTTTTACGAGAAGCTACTCTTTAACAAGGAATCGGGTTCAATGCTGGCTGCCATATCGGTTGATCGTTCGCTCCTCAATACCAAAGATCGGGTTTACCTCATCAATAACTTGCATGAAAGAGCCAATGTTTACAAGGAAAAAACCGGAATAGATGTACATTACAGTGGTTTGCCCTTTATCCGCACCACCATTGCCGGAAAAATTGAATCAGAGTTAAAACTGTTCATCTTCCTGGCTCTCATCATTGCTGCCATGATACTTTATTTGTTCTTCAGAGGGTTCAGGGCAGTTATATTTCCTGTTTTGGTTGTTATCATCAGTGTAATATGGGCTTTTGGTCTGATCGTTATTCTGGGTTATGAGATAACGGTTCTTACAGGAATTTTACCTCCCTTGCTCATTATTATAGGGGTTGAAAACTCTATTTTTCTTCTCAATAAGTACCATCATGAGTTCAGGATTCATCAAAACAAAACGAAGGCGCTCACCAGAATGGTGCAACGTGTAGGTAAAGCTACCATGCTAACCAATGCCACTACAGCGGTTGGTTTTGCCACTTTTATTATTACCGGCAACACTATTTTGGTTGAATTTGGAATTGTGGCGGCACTAAATATTCTTTTTATCTTTATTCTTACCCTGCTGCTGATACCCATCTTTTTCAGTTACACCAACCCTCCAGCGCTCAAGGATACCAATCATCTTGATAATCAGTTTCTAAGAAACATTATCAAAAGGGTGATCAATACGGTTGTTTTTAAAAGATCCAGGGTATATGCCATCTTCTCTGTTTTGCTTGTGGTTGGTGTTTTGGGGATCATTCAATTAAAATCTTCGGGAAATGTTGTGGATGATGTACCTAAAAGAGACCAATTGTACAAAGACCTGTTGTTTTTTGAAGAGAATATTAATGGTATTTTGCCTCTGGATATTGTGGTACAAACCGGTAAAAGAAATGGTGCCACCAATCCTTCCACCCTGGCACAAATTGAAGAGTTACAGGATTATCTTAAAACCCGGCCTGAATTGTCGAAACCACTTTCTATTGTGGAGCTGATTAAATTTGCCAAACAAGCTTTTTACAGAGGAAACCCTGATATGTATGCCCTCCCCAATCCTCATGAAAGAAATTTTATTTTTTCTTACCTTGGCAGAGATGGCTCAGTAAACCAGAATATTATGAGTACGGTGCTCGATTCTCTTAGCGAAAGTGCACGTATCAGTGTGCAGATGGCAAATCTGAGTACAAACGAAATTCAGGCACTCAAAGAGGATATTGAACCCGTTATAGATTCAATTTTCGATGCTGAAAAAACAACCGTGTACATGACCGGGGCAAGCTTGGTTTATCTGGAAGGTTCAGGTTATTTGATTAAAAACCTGCTTACAAGTCTGGTTTTTGCCATTATTATTATTTCGTTACTGATGGCTTTGTTGTTTAATCATCCCAGAATGGTTATTATCTCATTGCTTCCCAATTTGTTTCCTCAGATACTTACAGCAGCACTCATGGGATATCTGGGTGTGCATATCAAACCTTCCACGATCCTTGTTTTCAGTATCGCACTCGGGATATCGGTTGATAATTCCATCCATTTTTTAGCCAAGTTCAGACAAGAACTGGAGTTGCACAACAACAATATAAAACATGCAGTGCTCAGCTCCTTAAGAGAAAGTGGTATGAGCATGTTGTATACTTTTGTGGTTTTGTTTTTTGGGTTTATCATTTTTACTGCCTCATCGTTTGGCGGAACGCAGGCATTGGGTTACCTCATCGCTTTTACGCTGCTTGTAGCGTTGATGTCTAATCTGTTTTTGATGCCCTCTATTCTGTTATCGTTGCATAAACGATTGAATATAAAAAATAATGATTATCCCAACGATAATGGATCAACAAATACCGGACCGGACAAAATGACCGGAAAACCTGATATGATCAATGATGCAAATCAAAATAGAATGGATAAATCCATTGAGAGGATTAACTTGTGATTATCTTTGCCAGTGTGTTGAATTCATTTAACTTTATACCTTCTTAGTGCTTGCAAGAAAACGGCAATTGTTGCGTCGGGCTCGCCTTCAAAACAGTCATCTCGTTATTTTTAACGAGACTCCTGTTTTTCAGTCATCGCCCGCCTTGCACTTGACGCTTTCTTTATCAAGC
>CAYMLS010000419.1:0-4138 GCA_964390665.1 uncultured Bacteroidales bacterium
CGCTTTCTTTATCAAGCACAGATAAAATCGTGGGTTTTCTTGCTGATACTATTTACATGCCCGGCCACAAAAAAACCCGTCCAGCAATGCTGAACGGGTATTTACCTTGGGGAGGCTGTTGGTCCTATGGAAGGATCAACACATTTTTTCAACAGATATTAATCAATAACCGATTTACTTTGCTAATGCATACCACTAATTATTCTCGTAGTTGTATGTCCTCTTTCTCAGTCGGATATGAGAAGAAGAAAGCGTGTCATCTTTTAAAAATTCAATACCGTTTAATTCGCACCAGTCATTAAAATTTTCGCCTGTATTTTCTGAGTCTTTAAAATCGTTCATTAAATGGTTCTCCATGCAAATAATGTCTCCCCGGTTCTTCAACAATTTTAAAACAATCTCTCTGTAGCTCATAGTAAAAAACATGTTAGTGGAATAAAATTAGTAAACGATTCAGATATCTTTGCTTAACTGGAGTGCATTCAATTGCCGCTGAACCTCCTTATAGCTCTTGATGAGTTTTGAAATCAGCTCGCATTCTCGTGTATTGAGCAAATAAACAACTTCTTTATTTTGCTCAAGATCTTTGAGGTAATTCAGTTCTTTGTCCGTTAGCATCATATCAATAATTTTTTTGATTGTTATATCATCATTTGATTCAGTATAAATCTTCAATAACAAAATTACTTTTTGGTTTGAGCAATAACAGCATGGAATTTACCTGATTTTTACAGGTAAAAGACCTTGGTTTTACAAGTAAATTAAAAGGATGCTTTTGGGAGGGGAATGACAGAAAAAGGGACAAACTGCTTACCCGAATTGACACTAATTATAATACCTGATATTCAGACAAATAAAAACATGACCATTGCACGAATTTCTCCGAAAACGAGTTTTCGGAGTGGACTCATATAAGCAAAGAAAGGAAAAACAAGGAAACAGGAAACATCAGTATTTGATGGGATCGAAACCTTCTCCGTATACCCCCATGACATTAGCCACCGAAACAAAAGCAGAGGGATCAATTTGTTTGATGGTTCTGAAAACCTGGTTGCTTTCGTACCTTCTTACAACTACCATCAGAATACTGCTTTCGTTTTTGCTGTACCATCCTTTGCCATTAATAAGTGTTACGCCCCGTCCGATATCATTGGCGATCTGTTCGGCGATCACCTCATGTTTTGTACTGAAAATAAACAGTTGCACACTCTGACGATGCCCCATCAAAACCATATCAATAGAATAGGAAGCAACCGCCATGACAACAAAACCATAAACCAGCACTTCAATAGACTGAAAAATAAGGTACGAACTGGAAATAATCACCACATCCATATAAAGGATCAGTTTTCCCGGGGAAATATTTTTGTATTTATTGATCATCATGGCGATAATATCGGTACCACCCGTGCTTCCACCCTGGGAAAAGACCATGCCCACACTTGCACCTCCCATGATTCCTCCAATGATTGCCGACATAAATTTATCATCAACAATGGGTTCCTTGATGATCTGTTGCAGCACACTCAAAAAAACAGAGATCAAAACAGTACCGTAAACTGTTTTGATTCCAAATGAAAGTCCGAGACTTTTGATGCCCAATATGATCAGTACGATATTAATGAGAAAAAAAGTGATACCGACCGGAAAACCTGTAGCATAAAAAATAAGTGTGCTCAAACCTGTAATACCGCCCCCTACGATTTGATTGGGAATGATAAAGGCTGTCCATGCCAAAGCATTGATAAAGAGCGCCAACGTAATGACAACATAGTTTTTTACAGAGGTTAATACCGGATATTTGAATTTTTTAAACTTCATAAAAATCGTTTTAAAAGATATGTAAATATCAAGGGGAAAAACACATTGCAAAATTAATGAAACCAACATGTACCACAGCAAAAAATTGCAATAAAATACAAATAGATCACCCTGTAAAACTTTAGCGGTAATTACTGCGTTAATAGTTGTAAATTCAAAACAGATATGCTTACTATATGGTGATTTTTCACTATATTAGCAGGCAATTATTGTTTTTTTGATCATTCAATACTGAATTCAAAAATTAAAACATATGGAAACAAAAAAAATACTCAGCAAATACTTGTTGGCGCTGACTTTGATCTTATCTCCTTTTGTATTACTTCAGGCACAAACAACCAACGGACACAATCTTTTATCCGGTGAATACAGCATTCTGCAAAGTCAACCCACTTTTGGTCTTCAAATGGGGAGCTCTTTTACAAGTGGAATGGGAGGAAACTCACTATTTTCTCAAAGCATAGCCCCCCACATGCAGTTAGATGTAACCAAAAAATTTCAGTTGGTTGTGGGAAGTGTTTTCACCACCGGTAATTTTGGATCCAATTCATCCCTGCAGCTGAACAATGGCGTTGAAATGCCGCAAAGACTCAACTCAAGCATGGTATATGCACTGGGAGCATACCAGTTGAATCCTCGCCTTACCATTACCGGTGCCGCCTGGACCGAGCGAAACAACATGAATGCATTTCAAAACCAAATGAATCCCCAGGCTTTTAACACCAATGCAAGGGGAATGATGATGGGCGTGGATTACAAGATCACAGAGAACCTTCGCTTTGGTGCCGAAGTAAACATTTCCAACGGTCAAAATCCTTTTTCACCTTATGGAAACTACGGGTATAATCCGTTTTACTCCACTCCGTTTCATCAAAGAACCCCCTGGTAGAACCAAGATACTTTTTATATTCAAACCCAAAAAACGTGACAGGATCATACGATCTTATCACGTTTTTTTTTGAATGGGATGAACCGAGCATGACAAACATTTTGACACACACGCACATGATTATAACTCGCGGCATGTAAAGCATGTGGTCAGGTTTTTAGCGAGCTCTCTCGTTGGAAAAAACGAGAACCTATTTAATAAAATTATAAACAGATGAAAAGTTGATCTTTACAATTTATTCAATACCTCATCCATTTCCCTGTTTACCCTTTTGGAAATACCAATGGAAATTTCGTATAATCCATAAAGGGGAATCCCCACAAGGATCTGGCTGAAGATATCAGGAGGTGTTATCAGTGCTGACAAAGCAATGATAAGGATAAAGGCCACTTTACGGTTTTTCTTCATAAAGTCAGGTGTAAGCAAGCCCACCCTGCTCAAAAAATAAACAATAACAGGCAATTCAAAAACAATACCCGTTGCAAAAGTGACCATGGTAACGGTAGTAATATATGATCGGAGCGCAATTTGATTGGCAACCAGATTACTCACCTGGTAAGAACCTAAAAAATTGATGGTTAAGGGTGCAATAATAAAATAACTAAATGAAACTCCCATTAGAAAAAGAAAAGATGTTACAAAAACAGCGCCTCTGCTGTTGGCCTTTTCCCGGGGATGCAAAGCTGGTCTGATAAAACTCCAAAATTCCCACAAAATATAGGGGAAAGAAACAATTAACCCACTGATAAGAGAGACAATGATGTGGGTTTTAAATTGCCCGGCAAGTTCAATGTTGATGATTTCAACCGGATTTTGATTGATGCACAAAGCAGGCGCGGAAACCCTCTCGGCAAACCAGCAAAAAACGCGGTTTGTCAGGAAATATGGTTCTTTGGGAGCCAGGATCACATAATCAAAAAGAATATCTTTGGCAATAAATGCACCGATGGCAAACAGAAATATGGCAATGGCCGATCGTACCAAATGTCCCCGAAGTTCCTCAAGATGAGTCCAGAAAGACATTGAACCACCTTCCTCCTCCCCATTTTTTTTATTTTTCTCTTTCTCTTTCAAAACGGATATCTAAAAATGAATTTATTGTTTTTATGGAAGGGTTCCTGTGAATACCCTTCTGTTTTATTTTTGGCAAAATTAATACAGAATATAACATTGAAAAACAAATGGTGAAGTTTAAATCATCATTTTTCAAAAAAAGGTTGATTGTCTGCAATCAAAAAGAAACGAACAGGATAACAGACAAACCAACAGGTAAAGAAAAACAACGGAGGAAACTGTCTGTAAGCATCATTTTATCATATCCTGAAAAAAACAGTCTGCCAAAAATAAATTCTCCATTCACAAAAATGCAACATTCAGGAACCTGGAAGGATGGTTTCAAGACCAGAAAGAAGATACTTAAAATTTGAT
>CAYMLS010000420.1:0-4104 GCA_964390665.1 uncultured Bacteroidales bacterium
TTGCTGCGATAGGCTCGCCTTCAAAACAGTCCATTACCAAAAGTAAACTCCTGTTTTTCAGTTATCGCCCGCCTTGCTCCTGACGCTTTCTTTACCTGGCACAGAAAAAAATCGTGAGTTTTCTTGCTAAAAGTAGTTGTTGAAATACTTGTAATTCCCGGCATTCATTTCTCAGTTTCTCCTGTCATACTTACAAAACGTACTTCCAGCATATTAAAAGTTTTGAACTCATGATCCGATATTTTTTCATACATCATCAGTTTCTGAAAACTATTGCTTACCGGGGCAAGAATACGCCCACCAATTTTTAATTGGTTCTTGAGAGGGGCGGGAATTTCAGGTGTTGCTGCCGTAAGCATAATCTTGTCAAACGGCGCTTTTTCCTTCCATCCGTAAAAACCATCTCCCTGTTTGATGGAAACGTTTTGAACGTTTATTTTGTCAAGATTTTCCCTTGCCTTTTCCATCAAATCATCCACAATTTCCACACTGTAAACATAAGAAACCAGGTGCGATAGAACAGCGGCATTATAACCACATCCGCTGCCAACTTCAAGCAATATATCGTCTTCCTTGAGCTCCAGCGTCTGCGCCATATAAGCTACCACATAGGGTTGACTGATGGTTTGCCCTTTGCCTATTGGCAAGGCAGAATCGGCATAGGCCAAATGTTTCACATCATCGGGAACAAATGCTTCCCTGTTTACCAGGCGCATAGCGGTAAGTACCCTTTTATCATGAATATCGCGCCCTGCAAGGTGATCTTCTATCATTTTGTTTTTTTCATCTTCCATATAAAAAATCCTTTCAAGCGATACAGTCTGCGTTTTTTTACATAACTGTAAAAAATTGTTTGCCATATAAATTACACTGTCATAAAAAAATCTGTGAAAGAATATTCAAAGATTATTCCATGCACTAAAAACCACCATAACAGGTAAATTTTTCATCAAATTGCTTTTTACTTGTAGAAATTACTACCCAATTTTATTATTCGGGTTTCATGCAATGGATCAAACTTTTTTCTGAAAACTCTTGGATTCGTGCAACATTTGATCATATTTACAAAGAAAACTACCCCAACGGTAAACATCCCAAATATTTTCTGGCATACTCTTTTCAAATCAATACACCAAAGAAAAGAAGCGTTCCTTCAATCCGCCTTTTTATATCATGAGTATCCAAACTTCCTCATGGTATCAATAATAAGCTGATGCTGATCAAATAAACACTCCCCCGAAAGTGAGAGATGATCTGATGAAGGAAACGGAGAATACAAAACTGATTGGCTTAGATGAAAATGAAGATGGTGCCGAAAGAATACGGATGTTACAGATGTATTGAAAGGCATGAAGAATGAAGAATAACGCTCTGACAAATGGATAATAACCCCAAAAAAACAACAAAGGACTATGAACCACATAACCAAAGATCATTTCAAAGAATTGGCAGAAATAAACAAACCTCATTGTATCAGTATTTTCATACCTACGCATCGTGCAGGTAAAGAGGTCAATGAAAAAATTGACCAGATCAATCTAAAAAATCAGGTTCAGGAAACAGAGAAGGAACTGGAAAAGTGGCAGATTGACCCCAAAGATATTTCTCATTTACTTGCTCCTGTAAATGAATTGGTTGAAGATACAACATTTTGGAATAACCAGTCAGATGGTTTGGCAATTTTCCGTCATCATGATCTCTTTGAAGTTTATACATTACCCGTTTATTTTACCGAATATAATTATTTGTCAGATCACTTCTACCTGAAACCCCTGGTACCTTATTTAAATGACGATGCCCGCTTCTACATGCTATCGCTTAGTTTGTCATCTGTAAAATTCTTTGAATGTTTTCCCCATCATATTACAGAGATTGAAGTGCAGGATCTTTTGCCCGAAAAACTGGAAGAGGAGGTGGGGTATGATTACACGGAAAAGCATCTTCAGTTCAGGTCGGGACAAGTGGGAGACGGCAGTTATGCCATGTATCACGGACACGGTGCAGGTACTGATGATGAAAAAAAAGAAATACTCAAATTTATGAGGGCCGTAAATAAAGGGATCATGAAATTTTTGCACGACAAAAAGAGCCCACTTATCATCGCTACAGTAGATTATCTGTTTCCGATCTATAAAGAAGCAAATCATTACAAATATTTGTGGGATGATTTTATTGCCGGAAATCCTGAATATGAGGAACCGGTGGCTTTGCATGAAAAAGGGAAAGACATGCTTGGCAATCATTTTTATCAGCACAAGAAAAAAATGCTCAACGCTTTTGAGCATACTTTGTCCAACAATTTGGCATCCTACAAGGAAGATGAAATTATTCCTGCTGCCTACAATCAGCGGATAGACACCTTGTTTGTGAAAAACAACCAGGAAAAATGGGGAATTTACAACAAAGAGAACAATACGATTATTCCCCGCGAAAAACAATCGCAATTCAAAACAGATCTTCTGAATTTTGCCACGGTACATACCATCCTCAATGGGGGAGATGTATACCTTACAGAACCAGAAGAGATGCCTCACCCGG
This sequence comes from uncultured Bacteroidales bacterium, assembly GCA_964390665.1. Lineage (GTDB taxonomy): Bacteria > Bacteroidota > Bacteroidia > Bacteroidales > UBA7960 > SKVR01. The sequence continues at coordinate 2,539 of CAYMLS010000420.1, forward strand.
ATTCAAATCTTAATGCGATTTTCCGGTTTTAAGCAGAGGGAACCTGAAACACAAAATAATGATCATACATACACTAAAAAAAGAAATCTCATGAAAAATTATAAATATGTAATCATAGGAGGCGGCACAACTGCAGGATATGCCGCCAAAGAATTTTCTGAGCGGCATATTGGATATGGAGAATTATGCATTGTATCTGATGAGGAGATCCTGCCTATGAACCGACCTCCGTTTTCAAAAGACTACCTGACTGATCCCGGGCAGAACGAGGAAATACCTGTCAATGATGAGAAGTTTTATGATCAATACGGGATTGATGTATTGACAGAAACATATGTTAAAAGCGTGGATTTTAACCAGAAAGAGATAAAACTTGACACCGGAGAGGCGGTAAGATATGAAAAGTTATTGATCGCCACCGGATCGAAACTGGTACGTCCGGAGATTGAGAATGATCACCTCCATAAAAATGTTTTTTACCTGCGCACAAAGTTTCATGCCGACCAGATCAGAGAAGCTGCCAGGCAATCGAAAACTGCTGTTGTGGGTGGTGGGAGTTATATTGGAACAGAAACCGCCGCTTCCCTATCCAAACTGGGCGTAAAGGTTACCATGGTGGTGCCCGAAGACAAACTTCTTGCCCGGTTTGCCACAGATGAGATCAGCCATTTTTTCGAAGATCTCTTCCGGGAAAAAGGCATTGAGATTATCTTCCATGAGAAAGTGGTAAGGTTTGAAGGAAAAAATAACAACGTTGATAAAGTGGTATTGGGTTCAGGAAAACAAATAGATACCGATATGGTAATGATGGGTGCAGGTGTTGAACCCAGGGTGGGTATTTTCAGGAACACCGATTTATCCATTAATTATGGAATTATCGTAAACCGTTTTCTGGAAACCAACATCCCCGATGTATATGCTGCTGGTGATGCAGTCATATTCCCCGATATCATTTTTGATAAGATCAATCATGCAGAACACTGGCAAAATGCATTTGACCAGGGAAAGCATGCCGCAAAGGTAATGAGCGGAGATCGTGAACCTTACGTTTTCGAGTCGTATTTTTTCTCAGATATTTTTGACTACAGTTATGAATACTTTGGAGATAACGAATTGCATACCGATGTTATGATCCGCGGAAACATTGAATCGGGCGATTTTAGTGTATGGTGGTTTGATCTGAACCGCCTGGTGGCGGCATTTATCATGGGGCAACGCCCCGATTCTGAAAGGGAAAAAGCAAAAGAGTGGATCCGTACAAAACAAAACATCAACAAACAAAAAATTTCCAATGGAGAAAGCCAACTGCATCAAATGCAAATGGATTAATCCGTGTCCGTAGGTAATGTCTGGTTTCTATGTTATGCTTGTTTTGAAAGGTAAATCCAACATAGAAACCGGAATTTCCTGCAAGCACGGAATAAAAGCTAAAAAAAGCGATCGGGATCGATCGCCCAGTATTCATTCTAAAACAAAATCAAATATGTTGTTTCTCGAAATCTTATTTACAGTTTTATTGGCGGTGGTGGTAGGCATTTTCTTTTACTATGTTTTTAAATACACCGG
>CAYMLS010000421.1:0-4062 GCA_964390665.1 uncultured Bacteroidales bacterium
CATCAGCCCTGCCGTTTTTGGTAATGTCGCCTACAGCGAAATTGGAATTGGACTCCTGCAATTCATTGGTATTGCCCAATCCCTGATTTGATTCATAAGCAAGGGTATTATCTTCAGGATTTACAGCCATTACAAAAAGATCTGCCGAGGTGAAAAATATGGCCTCTTCCATACCATCACCATTCAGATCACCGCTTCCTCCAAGCAATGGCAACCCGGCGCTCTGACCATCAGAAGTAACAAAGTTGTGAAAAAAGGAAACTTCATCGGCAACTGTCAATGTATTCAGGTCATCGCTTACCGCAACATGGTAAAAATAAAAGTTCTCAACATCGGTATCGTTGATGGCATGTGCAATTGCCAAACCCGCTACGAGTGTACTTTTATCACTACCGGAAGACCGAACTGGTGTTACAGCATTCTGCGTGTATGTGAAATTGGTGTTTTGTTGAGATGTAACCTGCTCAATAGCTGTATCTTCCAGTGTAATACGACCACGTGCTTCAATGTTGCTGCTGCCTTCGGTGGTTACTTCATAAACCTTCAAAAAAGTGGCGTACTGTCCACTGCCTGTTGTATTGTTTTCCACCCCTGTGATCACGATCTCATCTTTGCCATCACCGTTAACATCGGCGCTGGCGGCACTAAATCCTTCAGAGGAATCAAAAAAGGTTGTCACCAGATCTTCATCTCTAATACTACCCCTTTGGTTCAGATTGAGCGATCCATCACTATCGAGTAATTGAATGACGATCTTGTTATGATCAGAATCACCAGCGATAAGGGCAAATTCATCCGTTCCATCGCCATCAAAATCTCCGCTGATGGCTTCAATAAGGTTTCTTTCGTTTCCTGAAGCATTGCCAATATTGAATGAACCATATTCAAACTCAAAAGGTGCTTCAATGGTAATATCCCGATAAACCGTTCCCTCTTCCACATTGACGGTTTTGTTAGCTAAAACGTACTTTACATTGCTGCCCGATTTAAAGGCGATCAATATATCATCAAAAGCATCTCCGTTTATATCACCCGAAACGGTTGTTAATTTGGCAGGATTACTCATGCCGGCAAGATCATCGGTAATAACGGGTGTTTGCTCGAAAAATGAAAACGGATCGGGTTCACTGGCAAATCCTGTCCAGTCGAACCCCAAAACCTGTTGCTTTAGGGTTGAAGATGATTGAGAATCAGACCACAGGATCATGATATCCTGTGAATTATAGGTTTTGGGATCAAACTCAAATGGGTTGTCGAATTGCCCCTGTGCCATAAACGGGTATACACATACGATCAAAAAAACAAGGTAAAGATTTTTTTTCATGGTTTAATTTGTTTTTGTATTAAATAAATTATATACTTTCGAAGCATTTTATAAACACTTCATTTAAACATAAATTTAATACATTGCAAAGACTTAGAAAAATCATTTTATAAATTTTAATGATTTGGGATATGAAAGTTTTTCTGATCAGTGGTAGGATACCAAAGAGATTATCATTGCTTCTTCAATACACGGATAATTTCATGCAGCATAGTACTGTCATGCTGCGAAATTTAATCATCCGTATGTGTGTCAATATAAGGGACAGGGATCGGTTCACCGGTCTTTACCTGACAAAAAAGCGTGAAGTGAAATGTGGGGAGATGAGTAAAAACCAAGAGACTCGTTGAAAAAAAAAGATGACTTGTTTTGCAAACCAGACCAACGAAGTAATTGGTCTTTTCTTGCAAGCACTATTTACCGGGAGAGTTAGAATCATCCTGAACAGTGGTGATAAAAATACTGTATTTGAAAAGTGCCACAAATATGGCACCCCCCACCGCATTGCCTGAAAGTACTATGAGTAAAAAAATCAAATAGTCTGATAATGAAATTTGCGGAGAAGTAAGAAATCCTAAAAAAACTTCGATGTTGCCTATGATGCTATGATGTAAACCCAGAAATCCAATGGTACCAGTCAGGATGAAAACGAGGATTATCCTGCTGATGGTTTCATCAGAGGAATTCAATACCCAACTCAACAAACCCATTAGCCAGCCTGCAAGCAAGGCACTGAAAAACATCACCCAACCATCGATTCCCAAAACATACAAACTGATATCTACCATATCAGCAATTGTAAAAATTCCCAGTGAAGGTGCAATATAAAGTGTAAGAATACTGAAAAGCACTCCTCCGGTCAGATTACCAGCGATCACAACAGACCAGATGCTTATAAGGGAAACGAAAGATTTGTTTCCGTTTAAAACGGGCAAAGTCAGCAAAGCTGTTTGCTCTGTAAACAAGATAGATCTCCCCAATACAACCATTAAAAACCCTATGGGATAAACCAATGCAAAAAGATGAAAAATGTTGGTGGTGGATATTTTACCTAATAACAAATGATACAACGTGGCAATGAGAAGATAACTGAAACCTATTTCCAGGCCTGCAATTACAGAATTGAGAAACAACGATTTCCACTGCAGCCGGTACACATCGAAACTCTCAAGCATTTGATTAGACAATATTTGCACAAAAGTCCGGGTATTACCAGTTTGTTTCTTCTCTTTTGCTGCCGATTTTATCGTAGAATCAAGCTTTTTCTTCAATTGTTTTTTCTCAGGATTCTTCATTCAAATGTTTTTGAAAGGAATAAATTTCAATTTTTAAGTCCACTATAAAAGATTATTATCTACAAATTACATAAACAGCAAACCCGACGAAGCCAATTGACATTAGTTTAATGCATAACATTCAGACAAATAAAAATATAATAATTTCACGAACCGAAGTTCTACAAAGTCAATTTGTCCGAACGGGTTTTCAAAGTGGACTCACTTTTTAAAATTCAATACAGGTGTTCACAATTAAAAAATTAACATCATTAAAAACAGCAAACATCTCATATCCTGAAAGTGAAAAAACCGCAGCTTTGTTGTTGCTGCGGTTCTTTAGTTCTATGTTTGACAAAGAAAAAGTATGTTCGTTATTCATCCGCCCGGCTTCCATAATCTTCAACATCCGTTTTTTGGGTTCTTTGGTAATTATACAAACCCTGTTCAAGTCGCATCCTTTTCTCTTCTTCTGTCATTTTATCGTATTCCGCCTTGGCACTCATCAATTTGCGCCGGTTTTCGTCTTCAATGGCTTTGATATCCTCCAGGTATTTTTTCTCAATTCTGTTGGTAAGAAAATTATGGGCTACAGAGGGAAACAATTCCAGCAAAAGTTCTTCTTTTTCGTTGGAAGCCAGTTTCACCCCGCCAAATTCATCCAAAGTAGGGTTTTCCTGCTTTTTGTAATCTTTGGGATCGTAAGCCACCTCTACAGGCGAACCCGTTATTTTTTTTCTGAACGCAGGATCAATGGGGGTAGGTGTTTTCCCATAAATACCTTTTACCAGGTTGACAAACTGGTTGGACTTATTGGTATACATGGGTTTTCCACTATTTTCGTCCTGAACACAATTAACAGCCTGTACGCCAACGATCTGGCTGGTAGGTGTAACCAGAGGAGGGCATCCGGCAGATAGTCTGACACTGGGAATGATCTCCAGCACCCTTGGCAGCAACTCTTCCAGTTTGAGTTGCTTCAACTGGGCCAGCATATTGGTATACATACCACCTGGCACCTCTGCCAGGCGAACATTATCGTTTGGTGGAGGAAAGTTGAAATACTTTTCAATGGCCTGGGTATGCTCCAGGAGCTCACGTTCTTTCTTTTCGGATGCCAGTTCAATGGCACGGTCGAAAAGGTCTTCGATCTCTCCCGGAAGTTCGTCCTTGAGCAAATCGAACGGAATAGGAAAGATCTGATAGGAATCAAACTGATGGAGTTCTTCACGGATTTCCTTTAACTGATTATTGATCAGCCCAATAACTTCGAGGTTTACACCTGTATCAATGCCCAGTTTGTTGCAAAAAAGCTGAATGATCTCAAAAGCAGGTGCTGCAGGACCACCTGCAAAATTCATAATAGCGGTATCGATGATATCAACACCATTAACAATGGCGGTAAGTGCCGAGGCCAAACCATATCCCGGCGTGGAATGGGTATGAAAATCGATAGGGATGTTT
>CAYMLS010000422.1:0-4040 GCA_964390665.1 uncultured Bacteroidales bacterium
GGGATGAAAATAGAACTGGACAGCAAAAACCCTGACCGGTATTTGTATCATTTGCTTCACCACGAAAGACGAAAATTTATCTTTCGAAACGATTCTGTTTTCCTGGAGGGAAAGCATGTGGAGGAATACGAATTTACAATGGATTATTATTTTGTGTTGGGCGACAACCGCCACAATACTTCCGATTCGCGCATGTGGGGATTTGTACCCGAAAACCATATTACCGGAAGGATCTCTGCCATCCTGTTTTCATTTCATAAAATGGCAAAACTGAAAGGAAAAATTCGCTGGAATCGCTGGTTCCGGTCTGTTGAAGAATCAGAAAGTATCAGTCAACCTTAAAATGGATCATACATGTGTAAAATGAACAAAATTCTATTGTCCACAGCATGGTTTCCCCCGCTGGAGTATTTTGTATATATACTGAAAGCCCACCTCGTTGTCATTGATGAATATGAAACGTATCCGAAACAAACCTGGCGAAACCGTTGCACCGTGCTTACAGGTAATGGTTTGTCGGATCTTACCATCCCTGTTTCCAAGCCTCAGGGAAACCGCACCCAAACGCGCCATGTTGGGATCAGCGATCACATAAAGTGGCAAAAAAATCATTGGGCATGCATCAGTTCGGCATACGGAAATGCACCTTTTTTTATGTATTATTCCGATCTGGTGGGCGATTTTTTTCTCAATCCTTACCCTGAGCGGCTCACAGAAATGAATAAAAGTATTCTACATTCTCTGATCACGGAAATGAACCTGCCGGTAAAACCTGAATACTCGGATCATTTTGTGCAAAATACCGGAGCGTTTGATGATCTGCGATTTGCCATCAGTCCCAAATCCAAAGACCGTAAAGATCTGCCTGATTTGAAATTTCCACCTTATTACCAGGTGTTTTCAGACAGGTACGGTTTTCAACCAAACCTTAGCATCATAGATCTGATTTTTAATCTTGGCCCCGATGCGGCCGAATACCTGCATCAGGTTGCTAGTGCGGATGTTTAATCCCCTTCAACCTGTTTTGTCCACCAATATGTGATAGTAATGTTTCGCAACGTTGATGCCGGCAGGATGGGTGTTTATATACTACATCATACGATCTGTTTTAATTTAAGACAGGATATGCGACCCTTACGTGGAAAATGTGCATCATCCTGTTCTTGAAAACCTTTTTGATGGTGGTAATATCTTTAAAAGTAATGTCGGCATTGTCAAACTGATTCTCTTCAATTTGGGTGTCTATGATGCTGTCTATCAGGTTAGAGATCGACTTTTCATCGGGTCTTTTTAAACTCCGGGAAGCAGCTTCTACAGAATCGGCCATCATTAAAACTGCTGTTTCCTTGCTAAAAGGTTTGGGGCCTTTATAGGTGAAAATATCTTTGTTGATTTCCTTGCCGGGATTGTCTTTTTGCTCCATTACATAAAAGTAACGGGTGGTGGTGGTTCCGTGATGAGTTCGTATGAAATCGATCAGGTATTCGGGCAGGTTATATTTTCTTGCTTTTTCTATGCCTTTGATCACATGCCCGATGATGATCTCTGCGCTCTCTGCGTAGGTAATATCGTCGTGTGGATTAAGACCAGCATTTTGATTTTCGGTGAAAAAATGGGGTTGATCCATCTTTCCTATATCGTGATACATAGCACCTGTTCTGATAAGTAAACTGTTGCCGCCAATGGTGTTAATGACCTCTTCGGCCATATTGGCAACCTGCAGCGAATGCTGAAAAGTGCCTGGTGCGGTAAGGTTGAGTTCTCTCAAAAGTTTATTGTTGGTATCGGATAGTTCGAGCAAAGAAAAATCGGTAGGCAGCCCCGAAGTGCGCTCGAATACGTAAATAAGTGGATAGGAAAAAAGGGTTAAGGTGGATCCTCCCAGGAAATATAAGTACTGAACAGGTTCAATGTTTTCAAAAGAACCGGTTTGCGCCAGCAGTAAACCGGTGTAAACTGCCGAGTAAGTGAGAAAAATAAGTGATACGGAAAAAAATAACTGTTCGCGTCTGCGTAAACTTGCCATGGACAGGATGGCAATGATGCCTGCAATAAATTGTATAAAGACAAATTCGAAACTTCGTGGCACTAAAAATCCGATCAAAATAATGCTGGTAATGTGCACATACAATGCCAGGCGATTGTCAAAAAAACTCCTGATGATGATAGGCACAATGCACACTGGCAGCAGGTACAAAAGATCAAGGTCATATTTTACGACCTGACTGGTAAGAAATACCATGAGGTAAATGGTGAGCAGGATCACAACCAGTTTGCGGGTATTGTTAAAAACCTCTTTTCTGAATTCCTTTAAAAACAAACTCAACACCAGAATAGATATGGATACCAACAGTATTTGCCCCCAGAAAATCACGTTGCTTTTGGATGCTGTGCCCAATTGCCGGGCATACTCGGCACGAAAGGACTCCAAAATACGCATTTTTTCTGCTGTAATGAGCTCGCCCTGAGAAATGATTTTTTCTCCCTGCTGCACCAATCCGCGCGAGCGGGAAATTCTGCTCAAAGCCGCTTCCAGCGCCATGGTATTGGTCTCTTCATCTTCTACAACAGAATGTGTTAGCGAACTTTCCACGGCATAACGGATAACTGATCGCACTTCTGAGGGGAAATTTAATTCGGATACCCCCTTTTCTGCTGCTTCAAAGGCCTGCCGGATAGTGAAAAAATCGTCTACATCCCTGGTTTTGGCAACACTGCCATCTCTCAGCAAAATTTCTTCAGGTGCTCCTTCACGATCGGTACTTTCGCCTTCCAGGAAAATGATCCCCTTGTTGTAAATTGAATCAAACAAAGCGATGGCAGCACTTTTTGCCTCATCTTTGAGCGGTGAATATGCTCTTGTACCAGAAAAACTCTCATCCCATTGTATCTCAAAATTTTGAACCAATTGCTGAAACTGTGTTTCGTAAACACCCTGGTCTCTTTCATAAAAAGGGGTGAAGTCATCCATGATCTCCTGTCTTTCGCGGTCGATCTCTTCCTGGCTTTTCAAAATGGCAAAATCAAAGGGTGCTATAAGGTCTTCATACATCCACGGACGGGCTTGTGCATATTCCTGGTAGAAACCTGTTTCTTTAGGGAACAGTAATACGATGAGGTAAATACTCAAAGCGAAAAGTAAAAATCTTACCATGTTGGAAAAATTCTCCAGAAACCATGAAATAACTTTGTTCATCTGTTCTTTCTTTGTATGAATATGGTTGTTGTTTTTTGCTGAAGTGTCATTCTTTTACAGCAAAACGTTACCATCTTTGTTATGTTTGTTTTTTTATCGCCGGTCACCAAAATATATGCCTGTTTTCCTCTACAGATGCTTTTCGTTTTATTTTACCGGTCATCGATGAATTCCTTTATTAAATTATCCATAAATTTACAAAAAAAAACTCCGCTATGAATTTTGCTATTAATTTGATGAGTGTTGTGCCTGTTTATAACTCCCCCGGCAAAGTTACAGAAATGGTTTCTCAGATACTTTTTGGTGAATGTGTGAAAATTCTGGATACCCGAAACCATTGGTTGCTGGTTGCCGATACCCATCATCATCAGATGGGATGGGTGCATGAGGATATGCTGCGTTTGTTGAGTGATGAAGATTACAGGCAGTTGTCCGGTAAACCTGTTTTTTATAATTCAGATCTTATTCAACTGTTGGAAAATAAAAAACGCAGATCGGGTTTTCTTGTACCTTTTGGCAGTCATTTGTTTGCAGAGGAAAATCATGAGTTTGATCTTTTGGATGATGTGTTTATTTTTCATGGTAATGTGCTGGGGAAAGATGATTTTTCGGCGGAAGCGATGATCAAACACGCTTTGTTGTTTGAAAATTCACCTTATTTGTGGGGTGGAAAAACAACCCTGGGGATTGATTGTTCGGGATTTACGCAACTTATCTTTAAACTATCAGGAATAAATTTACCACACAGTGCAGAAGAGCAGGCACTAAAAGGTCAACATATTAGTTTTCTCGAAGAGAGTTTACCCGGCGATCTGGTGTTTTTTGATAATGAAGAGGGTGAAAT
>CAYMLS010000423.1:0-4019 GCA_964390665.1 uncultured Bacteroidales bacterium
AACGAAACGAAGTGAAGTGAGGAATCTGGACAAACGAAATTGCATTTTAAAATTTTTATCGGACAATATTTATATCGTAAGTTGTTCAGAATAAAACATCGTGGTAACAAAATGTATCGCAACCTTGTAAAACAAAGCGACTGAAATTTGATTGCTGCTACTGTTTTTGATAAACCCTTACATAATCCACCTCATAGAACAACGGAAACTCTGTTTGGGATGGATCACCCCCGTTGGAACCCAATGCCAGATTGAGCAAAATATAATGGGGTTGCCTGAAGGGGTTGAAACCATCGGGTCTTGTGGCTCTTTCCACTTTTATTTCGTTGAGTAAAACATCGTTCAGGTAGAGCCTGATATAATCTTCTGTCCAGTCCATTTTCCAGATGTGAAAGCGTTCTTCCCAGTCGGGCATATCTTTCAGAAGTTCTTTGAGTGGTGTATGTGATGAATCCCATATGGGTTCATACCTTTTCTCACCGCCCCAGGCAGCATTGGCCAGTATGGTGGATTGATCGTTGTATCTGTAAAATTCCATCACATCTATTTCACCATTGTGGGGCCACGGGCGTTCAACACCAAGTGTCCAGATGGCTGGCCACGACCCCATGCAGGTATCCAGCCGTGCACGTACTTCCATGATACCGTACTGAAAGGAAAACTTACCCCGCGTATTGATGCTTGATGAAGTGTATTCGGCATGCGGACGTGATTGTTTCCAGTTATCACTATCTGCATCATACCGTGGATTGGGTATTTTTTCACGCTTGCCCTCTATCACCAGCAAGTGATCTTCCACTGTGGTGTTTTCGGGCTGATACCATTGCAATTCATTGTTTCTGACAAAACCTTTTTCATGGCTCCACCAGGTTGTATCGGGTACACCATCATGGTCAAATTCATCGTTCCAGACTTTTTTATAACCATTTGGAGCATCAGCATCCAAGGTATCTGCCTCATACGGGCTAACCATCACAAACCGATCGGGATGTTTCCTGTTGTATTCGTTATTCTTCATCAATCCCATAAAAACAGGATCTTTCATTTGCGATTCCCATTCCATGAGTTTGTTTGAAAAAAAGGTTTGTTGTTGAGGGGTTATTTCGATGGGTGTTGTTTCACCAGCATCGTCCTTTAGATTGTACAATTCAGGTTTCCGGTCGTCAAAAGCATGATATTTCAGGTCTTTTGTCATCACCACTTTCCATCCGCGGTCAAAATGCCTCCAGTAGAGTGCTTCGTGTGGATAAGCATCATTGTTTGCGGTTAAAAAAGGTACAAGATCGACCCCATCGGGTTTGTTTCCGGGATCTGCCTTTGCATATTCCACGGCAGTTGCAAAAATATCGAGCGAAGTCACAGGTTTTTCAAATACCACACCGGCAGGTACCTTACCTGGCCATTGCATGGCAAAAGGTACACGGATACCCCCTTCGTAAAATTGCCCTTTTACGCCTCGCAAAGGTGAATTATCCGCAGCATTATCCCTGGTGGGACCTCCGTTGTCGGAAAGAAAAAAGATGATGGTATTCTCATGGATGTTAAGTTGTTCCATTTTGTCAAGTAACTCACCCACCCCATCATCTATGGCGCTCACCATAGCCGCATAGGTTCTTCTTTTTTGATTTTCGATGTGTGAAAAGCGTTGAAGATATTTTTCAGGTGCCTGCATCGGAGTATGCGGTGCGTTATATGCAAGATAAAGGAAAAAAGGTTGATTTGCGTTTTTTTCTACAAAATCAACAGCTTCTCTGGAAAGCGCATCGGTTAGATATGTTGTTTCCTCCACCCTTCCATTATTGCGCATGAGATGTGTTTTATATCCATCCCACTGTTGTTTGGTTTCTGAAACATCACGTATGGTCCACAATTCAGGAAAATACTGGTGTCCTCCCGCCAAAAATCCAAAAAACTCATCAAATCCTCTTTTCAGGGGGTATTGCGAAGGGTGCGCTCCCAGATGCCATTTTCCGATCACACTGCTGGTATATCCCTCCTTACCCAATACATCGGCCAGGGTTTCTTCTGATAAGGGTAATCCTTCCGAAGGGTCATTGGGTGTTAACAGCGGATTGCGTCCGAAACCAAAACGATCCTGGTAACGTCCTGTGATCAAACCTGCACGGCTGGGTCCACAAACAGCATAGGAAACGTATCCCCTTGTAAAAGTAGCTCCATTTTCAGCGATGCGGTCAATGTTGGGGGTGGGAATATCCGCACTCCCGTTAAAACCTGCATCGGCATACCCCTGGTCGTCGGTAAGAATCACGATCACATTAGGACGATCGTCGGCTTTGTGCAAAGTGCCCGCATCGCCTGTTTGCGAAACCAGGGAAAAAGGTGTGGCAAGGATGATATTACGAATAATATGATTGTTTATCATGTTGAATGCTTTTGTTTTGGTGTGTATTCTGAAAAGAATTAAATTCCCCACAGTGGAAATTATAGCTTAATAAACCTGCTGATCTTATTGTCAATGTTTATGAAATAAATCCCCTGACTCAATGATGAAATGTCGATAGAACCGGAAGTTATCTCTTTTTTGTCAACAAGTAATCCTGCAACATCATAGATCTCAACATGTGTTTCATGGGTTATATTTTTTAAGTAGAGGATGTTTGATGCAGGGTTTGGAAAAACATCTGTTTGATTTGAGTTTGTTAAGTTGTCTTCAACATGGGTTACATCAGGAACCTTACCATCCAGGTTGTTGGGAGCAGCCAGCGCAGATTCTGATACCGCTGGCGTGGAAACAAAATCGCGGTAATAAAGCCCCACATCGGTATATTCACCATCTTCATAATAATTGGCAGCGTCTGAGAAGGGTTGAAACCAGGCGTACCTTTCGATGTAATCAAGTGATTCAAGATAGGGAATGGCTAACTCCAAAAACCCTTCGTGAACCGCAGTGTTGCGATGTATATTGGCATTGAACTCGGTGATCCAGATGGGCAGTTCATAGTACTCGTAAACATTGGTAAGGTAATTCTTAAACCGGTTAAATACATTTTGCGGATTGGCATTGGGTGTATTGGCCGGGTTACCACCCCAGTCGTACCAGTGTATAGCAATAACATCAATACGAAGATCTCTTTCGCTTGCTTTATTATAAAACTCTTTGAGCCAATCCAGGGCATGCTCTTCCCGCGTGCCAGGCGATACCATGCGTAATCCTGATTTCATTAGAAGACGGTAACGCTCAACGGCCACATCGGTCTGGCACATATTGTACCATTGCCCCGACTGATCATTGCAGTTGTCGGGTTCGTTAAATGCCATGAAATGGGTTACATATTTATTGTTGATTACGGTTTGTACAGATTGGTTGGATGCTCCGTTGTGGCCCCATGCCATGGGTGCAATTTCGCGTTGAATATTCGAGCTTCCTGTGAGCCCCCAGTTGTAATACCAGGTTTCATGAAGTCCTGTAACATTCCCACCAATTCCCTTTTTCGCCACCCAGTTCCAGGGTACAATCCTGATAAATGAAACCACGCCATTGAGCAAATCAGGCATTTCGGGAACGATAACGTCTTCCTCAGAAGCAATAAACACCTTGCTTAATCCGGTGCCATCCTCATTTTCTGCCATGGTAGCCATAAATCCACGCTTTAAAACAAACGAATGAACGTTGTTATTCATTTGTCCGGGCAATTCATCGCCCTTGTAAATCTCATCCACCTGCAAATATTCGGCTGTTCCGTTCATCTGAGTCTGGTCAAAAATCCTTAAAGGTTGTACATCAGGATCATTGCGACGTACCAGACATCCGCGGTGGTAGTAGTTGTCGATGCGAAAATTGGACGGATAGTCTGCCTGTTGTCCGTTTGAATAAAATTGTGTCAAATGCTCACTGAGCAAAACACCTGGCGGCACGCCGGGAAGTTTCATCCAGCCTATGCCTGAGAGCAGATCAAACTGCGTATTTTCAGAGAAAGGATTATCACTGGTTAGTTCCAGGTATGCATCATCTCCTATTGTTACAAATCCTGAAGGTACAGCAGGTGCTGTAATATCTG
>CAYMLS010000424.1:0-4019 GCA_964390665.1 uncultured Bacteroidales bacterium
CGCAATGCCTTCCTTATCATTCACCAATTCATAAAGGGTTAGCGAGTTTTGATAATATTGAAGAGCCTCTTCAAAATCCGATCTGTAATATTTTACAATACCAAGTAAACGGTAAGCTTCTGCTCTCCCCTTGTCGTAATCAAGGTATGATGCATAATCTAATGCAACCTGGGCATAATATTCAACACTGTCTGTTTTCTGGGGAAAAAAGGTAAATGCTTGCTGGTTAAGTTGATTAACCAGAGCAGTATCCACATCTGAAGGAATATTTTGCCCGGATGAATTTTGAAAAGATACAGTATCTGCCAGAACTGCAGAAAAAGAAAAAAAAGAGGAAAAAGAAATCAAAAAGGCCAAACCAGACAACAGGTAAAAAAATACGTTTCTTATTATTTGCATGAAAGGGCAGCGTTTTGATGATTGACCAGTTGAACCTGAAAACTTAAACAAATACAAAATTATACGTAGAAAAACAAACAACGGTTCTACCTTCAGAATACTTTTCCCAAAAAAACACATTCTTAAAATCCTGAATCACCGATTGAATAATTTGCCGAAAAATAAACAATAATTACCAGATAACTGTATTTTTGTTGGCTTTTTACAAAGAAAAAGGAATAACTTTTTTCTGAGATTCCAGGATTTTAACATGATTAAAAATAACATACAATTACAAAACAACAATAAAACACAATAAAAATCAGTTGAATAGAATGACTGTTTATTCCAATGGTTTTGGGGCATTATGACCTTTTTCGTGCCCGCTTAGACTATATTTTTTTCAATAACCATCAACCTTTTACTACCCGAAATTTGTTAATGTATACATGCTGAAAACTACAAAATTCCTGATCATCCTGTCTCTCATTACCATTTATGGATCGCTGAACAGTGATATTTCATCTGCCGGACAGATACCCATTGGTGCATGGCGCCATCATCTTCCCAACAAAATAGTTGTGTCTCTCGACGCATCAGAAGGCATGATTTATGGCGCCACCCCTTATGGATTGCTGCAATACGATACAGAGTTCAACAGCATAGAAAAACTGGATAAAGTCGACGGTTTGTCGGACTTCGGACTCAACGTAGTCAGATACTCCCATACAGAAGACCTTTTGATGATCGGATACGAAAATGGCAACATTGATGTGTTGAAAAACAATCAGATCTTTAGCATATCCGATATTTTGCAATCCAACATTATAGGTTCCAAAAAAATCAACAATATTTACTTTTCAGGAGAAAGCGCTTACATTTCCACCGATTTTGGCATCATCATATTCGACATTACACGCTTCGTTGTTTTAGACACCTGGTTTATCGGCCCGGAAGGTAGCATGCTCAATGTATACGAATTTCTGGAAACAGACCAACACTTTTATGCCGCCACCGAAGCTGGTTTGCTCAAAGCAGATGTGAACGCCCCCAACCTGGCAGATTTTCAATACTGGAGCCAGGAGGAATCTTTGCCGGAAGGTGCGTACAGGAACATCCTTAATCACAACAACACTTTGGTTGCCAGACTTTCAACCTCCACTGCCGACACCCTCTACACCCTCACAGATGGCACGTGGCAGGTTTTGGATCCGGCAACAGGAGATGATTTTTTTCAAAATATAAACCAGGTACGATCCTCAGAAGGACAACTCATTGTGACTGCGAGAGGAAAGATCTCGGTTTTCGATGAAAATCTGGTGCTCACTGAAGTCATCACTTCTTATGAGGGCAAAAGCATCAATGCTCTTGATGCCCTGACAGACCAGAGTGGCACTATGTGGTTCGCCGACCTGGGGCAGGGGCTGATAAAATATGTTTCACCAGGCAACCTGGAGATCATCATCCCTGAAGGGCCCAACACGGCTGACTCTTACGGATTGGCACACAACGAGGGAATCCTTTGGGTTGCCCCCGGTTCTATCATCAACAGCTGGCAGGGAACTTTCAACGATAAAGGAATATTTGCCCTGCAGGAGGGTTCCTGGCATGTTTTCAACCGCTGGTTTTATCCGCTGATCGACGAATTGCGCGACATACACCAGATCACACCACACCGCGAAAACCCCTCCCGGGCATATGCGGCTGCCTGGAGCGGTGGACTGGCAGAAGTGGACATCAATGAAGGGATCGTGGAACTGTACGATGAAACCAACAGCACACTGCAAACCCGCGCCGGTGTGGGCGATGTGGTGAAAGTGGGCGGATCGGCCTACGACTCAAAAGGAAATCTTTGGGTCAGCAATTCCGATGCCGATCACTTTCTGTCGGTGAGAAAAACCGACGGTGAATGGATGTCGTTTCCACACAACGGATTGATAACAGGTAACCAAAACCTGAGAACAGTAGTGGTAGACAACAGTGATCAGAAATGGATCGCCATGCCCCGTGGCGGAGGGATCATGGTGTTCAGGGAAGACGACCTGGAAAACAGCAACACCTTTACAGTGAAAAAACTCAGCACCCAGGAAGGGAACGGATCATTGCCCAGCAGCATTACCACAACGCTTGCCAAAGACAAAGACGGATATATTTGGGTGGGTACCAATGAAGGGGTGGTTGTTTTTTATTCGCCACAAAGGGTTCTGACCAGCAACGATGTAAATGCACAGTCTATTATTGTTGTGCAGGATGGATTTGCCGGCAGGTTATTTGAAAACGAAACCATCAACGCCATTTTTGTAGATGGTGCCAACAACAAATGGTTTGGCACACGCAGTTCGGGTGCCTTTTTGCTTTCACCGGATGGCAGGGAAACCATGATGCATTTCACAAAAGACAACAGCCCGTTGCCCTCCAACAACATATTAGATATTTCGGTGGATGAAAACACAGGCGAAGTATTTTTTGCCACCGACCAGGGATTGGTTTCCTATCGTGGGTTTGCCACAGAAGGAGAAATATTTCACAGCGATGTATACGCCTACCCCAATCCCGTCCGTCCGGGGTATGACGGATTTATTGCCATCAAGGGACTGGTCGACAACGCCCGTGTAAAAATCACCGATATCAGCGGCAACCTGGTATATGACGACTATGCACAAGGAGGACAGATGGTTTGGGATGGGAAAGATCTTTTTGGCAACAAGCCCTCTTCCGGGGTGTACCTCGTCTTTTCCACTGATGCAGAAGGCAACGAGACCATGGTATCCAAGATCATGTTTGTAAAATAAAAAACGGTTCTCTATGCTGCACACCACTGAAGGAATTGTTTTACACAACTTCAAATATGGTGATACCAGCCTGGTGGCGCGTATCTTTGTACCGGAATACGGCTTACAGTCTTACATTGTGAAAGGGGTGAGAAAGTCCCGTTCACGCATCAAACCCGGGTTGTTTCAGCCACTCACCCTGGTAAACATGGTGGCCTACCACAAAGAAAGAGAGGGGCTGCAAAACATAAGGGAGATCAGGTGCTCCCATCCGTTCAAAAGCATTACGCTGGATATAAGGAAAACATCTGTTGCCGTATTTATGGCGGAAGTAATGCTGAATGCATTCCGAAACCAGGAATCCAACCCGGGATTATTTAATTTTGTGAGAGATGAAATCATTACATTGGATGATTCACATGAAAACGTGGCTAATTTTCATCTTCGTTTCCTTATACAACTTTCTGCGTGGTTAGGTTTTTCTCCTGCCCGGAATATTTCAGATAGCCGCCCTTACTTTAGCATGCGGGAAGGAACCTATCAACCCACCTTACATGGTTCCGATTTTCTTGACAGGCAGCAAAGCAGATGGTTTTTCAGTTTGTCTGACAGCAGTTTGTCTTTTGATGAGATACCTGAAATGCCCGGTAAAATGAGGCGTGACTTGTTGCATGGCATTCTGAAATACTACAGAATTCATCTTGAGGGGTTTAAAGAACTGAGGTCATTGGAAACGCTGGAGGCGGTGTTTCGGTGATCGGAAGTTGCCGGACGACGACAGACCGTGGTCGGACGACTTAAAGTTCGTCCGACCACTTCTTGTTGAACAACCTTACTACCTTAGTCACCCTTAGTAAACAGCAAGTAAAA
>CAYMLS010000425.1:0-3966 GCA_964390665.1 uncultured Bacteroidales bacterium
TGTTGAAGTTGTCGGAACATCTTTTTAGTATGCCACAAATGTTTCAATACATTCAGGAATATACGGGTTTTGTAAGTCCGGGTATCCTCGCTGTTTTTCTTATGGGGCTCTTCTATAAGAAAACCACTACAAAGGCTGCTATTATTGGTGTTTTGATCTCTATTCCGGTGGCGGCAATGCTCAAATATTTGCCCACCGAGATGCCCTTTCTCGATCAAATGTTCTACACATGCCTCATAACCATTGCCACAATCGTTATGGTAAGCCTCTCCACTGCCGATAGCGATGAGGATCCCAAAGCGATACCTTTAACCAAAGAAACATTCACAACCGGAAAATATTTCAATATTTCTGCCTATATCATCATGACTATTCTGGTTGTTCTTTACACAGTTTTCTGGTAAAACATATTAGCAATTGTATTTTGTGCGAATGAGCCTGTTGCAAAAAGTTTTCCTGCAATAGGCTCATTTTTTTATTTTCATTAATTTTACACAATCGCATACATTTGATCATTTTTTATTCAACTTTCAATAATTTTTCATGGATTTTCAATTTCCTACCAAACCTTCCGCGTTTCAAATCATGTTAAAACCGGTTGGTCCTTTGTGCAACCTCGATTGCACGTATTGTTATTACCTCGAAAAAACACAATTATATCCCGAAAACACAAAGTTTAAACTGGAGGAAGATCTGCTTGAAAAGTATATCAAAGAGTACATCGAATCGCAGGATGTACCTGTTGTTTCTTTTGTGTGGCAAGGTGGTGAACCTACTATACTGGGTGTTGATTATTATCGCAAAGCCGTTGAATTACAGAATAAATACAAGGGAAGTAAACGCATAGAAAACAGCTTTCAAACCAATGCAACGCTCATAACAGAGGAGTTTTGCCACTTTTTCAGGGAAAATAATTTTCTGATCGGTGTTTCTATTGATGGTCCTGAAGAATTGCATGATTATTACAGGCGCGATAACCAGGGCAAACCAACCTGGGCAAAGGTGATGAAAGGTGTTGCGTTACTTCAGAAGCATAATGTTGAATTCAATACCCTTTCTGTTGTCAATAAGAAAACATCACAACATCCTTTGGAGGTTTACAGGTTTCTGAAGCAGATCGGAAGTACGTTTATCCAGTTTATACCTATTGTGGAAAGGCAGGCCAAAGAACCTGACCTGGAAAGTCTGAACCTGGTGCACCAAAAATATGAAGGGGAAGCCAAGGTTACCGAATGGTCTGTTAGCCCCCGGCAATACGGAAATTTTCTGAATGCTGTTTTTGATGAATGGGTGAGAAATGATGTAGGACGATATTTTGTTCAGATGTTTGATGTTACCCTGGCAAATTATGTTGGTGCAATGCCGGGGTTGTGTATTTTTAGTGAAACATGTGGTACTGCTGCCGTTATGGAACATAATGGTGATGTGTTTTCGTGCGACCACTATGTTTATGACGACCATTTTCTGGGAAATCTGCAGGAAACTCCTATCAGCAGTATGATGGCATTACCCGATCAGGCTCTTTTCGGTCAGGACAAAAGATCGAAATTGCCACCTTATTGTTTTGCCTGCGACTACAGGTTTGCCTGCCATGGCGGTTGTCCGAAACATCGTTTTTTCAACACACCCCAGGGCGATCCGGGTCTTAATTACCTGTGTGAAGGATATAAAATGTTTTTTGCCCATTCCAAACCTTATTTCGAATACATGGCCAAAGAATTGAAGGCAGAGCGGGCACCTGCCAATGTAATGCATTGGATCAAAAGTAAAGAAAGAAATATACAAACACCTCCAAGGGTGCAAGTAAGAAGAAATGACCCCTGCCCTTGTGGAAGTGGAAAGAAATTTAAACAATGCCATGGAAAATAACCATTTGCTTTTTCAACCTTTTCGTCTTAACGATCAAATAAACCTGAATAACAGGGTGGTAATGGCGCCACTCACCCGCCGCAGAGCCGAAAATAGCGATCTGGCTGCTGATCCTACCATTGCATTGTATTATAAGCAAAGAGCTTCTGCCGGATTGATCATTTCTGAAGGCAGCCAGATCTCGCCTGAGGCATATGGTTATACATTTTCTCCAGGATGCTTTACCCCTTCTCAGACAGAAGCCTGGAAAATGGTTACCCGGGAGGTTCACAGAGCCAATGGCAAGATCTTTTTGCAATTGTGGCATGTAGGACCCTTTTCGCATAAAGACCTTCAACCTCTCAACCAACCGCCTTTGTCTGCTTCACCGGTTGTGCCTACCGGGCAGGTGCTCACCCCGAACGGAAGAAAGGATTACGGACCTTCCCGTTCTATGTCGGTAGAGGATATTCAAAAAACAGTGATGGATTTTGCCGCTGCTGCCCGAAATGCCATTGCATCAGGTTTTGATGGTGTTGAAATACATGGTGCACATGCTTATGTGATCGACCAGTTTATCATGGATGGCACAAACAAACGAAAAGACCAGTTTGGAGGATCCATAGAAAACAGATCCCGGTTTCTTTTTATGATCATTGAAGAGATTTTAAAGTCTGTGCCTGCAGATAGAGTAGGGATCAGACTTTCACCCAAAGCGGTTAAAGAAGATATGGCCGATTCGCAACCCTTGAAAACCTACGGATATATCACGGAAAAACTTAATGACTATGGTCTGGCATACCTGCATCTGAGCGAAATGATGTCTGCAGAAGAAAGATCTCAAAAAAACAATGACAGTATTGTGCCGTATTACAGGAATATCTACCAGGGAAATCTTATTTCCTGTGGTGGTCATACCTTGCAAAGTGCTGTTGATATGCTCGACAGGAATTTGGCCGATATGATCGCTTTTGGTAAACCTTATATCTCGAATCCCGACCTGGTTTACAGAATGAAAAATAATCTTCCGCTGAATCCTTACGATAAAGATACTTTTTATCACGGAGGCAAAAAAGGATATGTAGATTACCCTTTTTATCACCAGTCTGAAACTAAAAACAGGTAGTTTATACCCGTACTTTTACGCAATAAAAACGAAGGAATCTCCCATCTGATCATCCTCTGTCAGATCCTACCTTTACACTTACAGAAACAAAATAAACCCTAAAGAAATCTGTTATGTGTAAAGTGTTGAAATACAATATTTTTTTGTTTGTAATCATAAGTACTTTTGTAGGACACGATGGTTTTGCTTTTTCATCATCACAACCATACATGTTTCACGATATCGGAGTTTCAGCAATTACAGCGGATCAAAACCATGTGGGTGAAGCATTCAATCCCAATGAAGTAACTCTCCATCTGCAAATCACAAACTACGGTTCGTTGGATCTGGATGCCAAAACACTCATTCCTGTTGGTGTGGATTTCGACGATATTGCCACTGTTTTTGAGTTTGTTACCCTACCTTCAAATTTGCCGGCAGGCAGCAGAATTTCTTTGCCTCTTCAAACTTCTTTTGATTTTTCCTCAAAACCTGAATTCGACATCGCTGCTTATACCTTATTGCCCGGAGATAATGCGTTTCAGCATGAAAACGGATGGAATGACACCCTTTGTGTAAAATTGAATGTCTTTCAACTTTTAGAAACGTTTGCCGGTAACTGGATCGAAAGTAGTGAAGAGGAAACCCCGTTCACCGAACCAAAAACTCATCCTGATAAACCTGTTGTTGTGTCCTTATTTCCCAATCCGGCAACTCATCACATCTCGCTGGAAACAAATCCGGCAACAAACAATGGGCATGTTCTACTTAAATATGATATTACTGACCTGAGAGGAGCAAAGATTGCAGAAGGGAGGTTGAAACCTCACACCAGTTTGCATCAAATTGATCTTAATGGATTTGAGGAGGGCTTGTATCTGCTCAGCGTTATGAACGGTGAAGAAAGACAAATCCTGAAATTCCACTACCTTCAACCCTGAAAACCTGTTTGTTTATAATTCTGCATGATGAACCGTGCCATGACAAAAATTTTGACACACACGCGGATGATT
>CAYMLS010000426.1:0-3948 GCA_964390665.1 uncultured Bacteroidales bacterium
TGCAGTCAGAGTTTTAGCGAGCTCCCCCGTAAGAAAAGAACGGGGATCTATTTAATCAAATTATAACCAGATGAATCAAGCAAATACCAGTATCTATTATCCATGAATGAAGATATAATCATAAGGAAATTACTCTTTCTTATTGCTCAGAAGGAAAATCTTAAAGAATTCAGCAATTGGACAAATTCAGATTATGAGTATCTAAGTGATCAGATATTTAAAAAAACAAACTCTTACATAAGTGACCGAACACTGAGAAGATTAATTGAAGGTTATGTTTTAGGGAAGAAAAAAATCAGACCCACCATATCTACGCTAAATATTATTTCTTGTTTTGCGGGACATGAGAACTGGCACAAATACAGCCATTACAGCACAACCATAAAAACAAATAAAAAGCAACTATTCACAAGACGATCACTTTCTGTAATAACTGTTTTTCTTATCATTATTCTGTTATCATTTGGTCTTTTTACCCTTTTCAATAAAGCTTCCCTATCGGGTCCCATGTACAAAAACAATTTTCCCAATACACTTACTTTAGTAATCCCTAACAAACCCCTTTTTCCCAAAGAAATGGAATTAGTAGCCATGCCCGATCAACCTGTCATCAAGTCCATTCAGTATAAAACCATAGTGCCACCGGAAAAGAAAAAAGCATCTTTAAATTTGAAAGAACCGGGATTTTACCATCTTAAACTTCAATCAGGCAAGAAAGTATATGATCAAAAGAGTTTTTTCTTATTAAACAATGCCTGGACTTTCAGCGTATACAGTGAAAATAAAACCATAAAAATCCATGAAGATATAAAACCAGCGGAGGGAATTGTAGAAATAAATACCCAAGACCAAAAACAGTCTGAAGATCGGTTAATGACAGATATCTCATACTTTTCAAAAACCCAGGTGGTTCTGGACTCCTGCATGATCGATTTACGGGTAAGAAACCATTATATTTATTTTGATGAACTTTCCTGCAATTTATTTAAAGTGATCTTCTACGGTATGAAAAATAACATTACTCTGCAATTTGGCGATGAAAGTTGTTACAATCAAACAAAGATTAAGGTTGGAACCGACCGATATGAAGACCGTTTTGAAGCAAACCCAATGCTTCATCGTGATTATTCGCAATGGACTAATATTTCCATAAAAATTGAACAACAAAAACTTGAACTGTTCATTGACAATCAACCCTGTCAGGAAATGACATTTTCAAACTCCTTAGACACGCTAATGGGTATCAAATTCTGGTTTTTGGAAGGCGGTTCTATCGACTATATTCGTTTCTATGATCTTCAAAACACATTGCGTTTCGGGGAGGAATTTTAAGAGAAACTTCTTGTATTCCTTTAGTCAAAAGCGTCCGTTACAAAAATCCAAATTTATTATCATGCAGAAATTGCATATTAACATTTAGGAAAAGTGATAAACCCACATTTTAGACATTGCATAAAAATAATACCTCGGAAGGGGAATCCAAATATAGTTCACATGGTTTTTTAAGATAAAAAAATCATCTGCTCATTATGCTCAGAAATGTTATTACAAAGTATCGCTACTTTTTTGAACCCCAGTTTTTATTGGGTTGCGGGCCCATCTCCAGATTCAGGATTCCACCGTTCAATAATTCACTTGCAGGAAACTTAAAATCATGAAGTGTTTCTCCGTTGAGGGTGGCGGATTGCACATACTTATTCAACCGGGAAGCATTACGGGCTTCAATAATGAATTTTCCTCCCCTGCCATAGCGGTTGCCCAGGTCAATCTCCACGCTGGAGAACAAGGGGCTGGCAATTTCATACACCGGTTCAGCGCTGGTGCCTCCATCGGTTTGAAACAACCCAAGGGCAGCCATCACAAACCAGGCGCTCATCTGCCCCTGATCTTCGTCGCCCAGGTAGGCATTGGAAAGTCCGTTGCCATAATACCTGTCGAGAATGGCACGGCTCCATTTCTGCGTAAGCCACGGTTTTCCCACCCAGTTAAACAAAAAGGCAAAGTGCATGGATTGCTGGTTTCCCTGCACAACAGGATAATCCCAGTACTGATCTCGTTTTCCATTGAACCGCAAAATGTTGCTTTCCTGAAACCCCCATTCCAGGCGTTCAATAAAACGTTCTTTGCCGATCACCTGGGCCAGTTCCGGCACATCCTGCGGAACAAAAAAGGTCAGCTGCCAGGCATTGCCTTCCACATAATGGTGATTGGCTCCTGAATGAAAAGGATCAAACTCAGACAACCATTGGTTATGGGAGTCTTTCATACGCGCATAGCCTGTTACGGTGTCAATGGCATTTTTCCAGTAATAGCCGCGTTTCAGAAAGGTTTGGTAATCGTTCTCTTTCCCAAGTGCTTTGGCAAACTGGCTCACTGTCCAGTCGTCGAAAGAATATTCCATAGAATTGGAAAAACGCCCTTTGTCGTAGGGAACATATTGGTGCTTCAGGTAGGGAACCAGGTCTCGGTTTCCGGCAAAGCCACCACCCACGGGGCGACCCGGAGTGGTTTGCATTTTCTTTGCCGCTTCAAAAGCCTTTTCTGCATCGAAATCGCGAATCCCCATCTGGTAGGCGCCCACAATGAGGGGAATTTCATGCTCTGCCACCATTACAGGGATGTATTCCATGCCGGCCGGTCCTTTTGCCAGCCAGCCGCCTGCGTCATACATGGCCAGCTGGGAGTTTACCCATCGATTGCTCCATTCGGGGGTAACAAGATTCCAGAACTGGTTCAGGTTCCAGAAGGTGTTCCAAAAGGCATCACAACCCAAAGCCGGTGAGGAGGGGTCTTCCATCTGCCTGATTGTTTCATCTGCATCCACCCATTTCCCGTCCACATCGCTGAAAATGTTGCGACTACAAAGGGCACGGTACATATTGGTGTAAAATCTCCGTTTTTCGAGACGGTTGGTGGTAGTAATGGTTACCCGCTCCAGCAGGTCGTTCCAGGTATCCACATTGTATTGCCTTACTGCTTCAAAATCCCAACCATAGGGTTCGCTGATCTCTGTTTCCAGGTTTTTGCGGGCGTTTTCGATACCGACGTATGAAATGCCTGTGCGTACCTGCACTACCGGATTGTTTCTGGTGTTAAACTGAATGAAGGCACCTGCATCATCGGGGTTTTTCCTTTCGATACGTGTTTCATTTTCAATGATCCCTTCTTCGGTCCAGAATCCCATTTTTTCAATGGGCTGGTCGAATTCCACCACAAAATGTACGGTATATTCCTGCGAAATGCCCCCGGCCCATGTATTTGGCGAAAGTTGATGGCTGAATCCTTCGATACTGGATGAGCTCACTTTTTCCATAACAATATGCTCCAGTTGAAAATCATACTCAGCAGGGATCTGCAAATCGATCAGTACCCTTGAACCGGGTTTCTCTGCCGGGAAAGTGTATCGTTGAAATCCGCACCGGGTAGTGGAAGTTAACTCTGCGGTGATATTGTAATCGGTCAATTCGGCTTTGTAGTAACCGATGGGGGCTTCTTCGGTTTCGGTTTTTAGCCTGGAGCGGTATCCTTCATCGGGATCTCTTTCGTCGCCCACAATGGTTTTCAGCGGGCCATTGGTGGGCATCATGCCCAGGCCGCTCATGGTCCATTCGTGAATATGACTGAAACAACCCAAGGTTTCCATGATGGGATCATAGCCTGCCTGCCATCCATTGTTCTGGTTGTCAGGACTCAGTTTCACCATGCTAAAAGGCATCCACGGACCGGGGGCGATCATCCAGCGCGAGTGAGCCGTACCCATTTTCGTATCGACATAGTTAGCCGGGGTAATGGCGGTTTGGGGCGTGCGTTGAACCTTCCCCTTTTCAAGGGTTTTTCCATCTGCTTTTATTTCAAACGAACTGTTCTTTGCTGATGAAACTGCCGGCATGGGAGCTTCAAAAATGTATCTGCCGGTTTCAACGGTTTCTGATAAAATGGTTTCCCCGT
>CAYMLS010000427.1:0-3920 GCA_964390665.1 uncultured Bacteroidales bacterium
CTGTATATATATGCTTGTTTTTCCCTATTTTTAAAAATCAAAACATTCTAAATTTTTGTAAATCATGAAAATCTTCAAAATTGTTTTTAGCATACTTTTTCCGGTTGTTGTTTTGCTCCAAAGTTGCGGGCAGGATCAGGAAGTTGTAAATGTATACTCAGGTCGCCACTATCAGACCGATGAAAACCTTTTCAGGGAATTTACCGATCAAACGGGTATCAGGGTAAATCTGGTAAAAGCCAACAGTGATCAACTTCTGAACCGACTTGAAATGGAGAGAGAAAACTCACCCGCCGACATTCTCATCACAGCAGATGCGGGGCGTCTGATTCTCGCAAAAGAAAAAGGACTGCTTCAACCGATGGATTTCAGCAAATTATCGGAGGTAGTACCTTCGTATCTTCATGATGCTGAACATTACTGGACAGGTTTTACTTTTCGTGCCCGCGTAATTGTTTATGACAAAGGGCGGGTAGACCCTGACATGTTGGATTCTTACGAATCACTTACAGATAGCATGTGGAAAGACCGGATCCTGGTACGTTCTTCCCAAAACCATTACAATCAAACACTGATGGCATCTATCATTGCCCACCAGGGTGAGGAACAAGCCGGGGAATGGGCCCGCCAGCTGGTATCAAATATGGCACAGGAACCCAAAGGTAACGATCGTGACCAGGTAAAAGCAATTGCTGCCGGCATTGGCGATGTTGCCATCGTAAATACCTATTACATGGGGTTATTGGTCAACTCATCCAATCCCGAAGAACAAAAAGTGGGTAAACAGGCAGGTATATTTTTCCCCAACCAGCAAGGACGGGGAGCACACGTAAACATCAGTGGAGCAGCCATCACTGCCCACTCACCCAACACTGCCAATGCACAAAAACTCATTGAATTTTTACTGAATAACAAGGCACAGACGGCATTTACCAATGAAACATACGAGTACCCGGTAAACAAAAACACTGAATGGTCGCCATTGCTAATGGAATGGGGAAAGTTTAAACCCGATACGTTGCCATTGGATGAACTGGGACAGCACCTCGACACGAGTATGATTATTTTTGATAAGGCAGAATGGAGATAAAAAATCCGGAAAGCAACGCATGAAAGTATATTTTACAAACTGTCATGACCTGAATGTTGACAAAAGTTTAAAAAAGAATCGTTTTTAATGCCTACTTCTCAGAACCCAAAAAGTTTGTTTTCCTATGGCAATAAATCCCATTTCAATGGATGGATATGGGGTACTTTTACACTTGCAATGCTAATTTCTGTGCCATTGATCATTGTTTTTTCCAATGCCCTGCAACCAGGCGATGATATCTGGGCACACATTACACAAAATCTTTTACCAAGGTATATCATCAACACGCTGATACTTACTTTTGGTGTAGGAATACTAACCTTTATAATGGGTGCAGGACTGGCATGGATCACAACAATGTACCGCTTTCCGGGCAAAACTTTTTTCAGCCGGGCACTGATCCTGCCCATTGCACTGCCTGCCTACATCAGTGGGTTTACCTGGGCGGGCATACTGGATTTCACATCGCCTGTTTACCTTTTTTTCAGGGAAAACTTTGGAATACATACCGGGCAGTATCTTTTTTTCGATATCCTTTCTATGGAGGGCGCCATCCTGATCTTTTCCATGGCACTTTTCCCATATGTTTTCCTCATAACACGCACCTACTTTGCCAATCAATCCTCTGCTTTTCTGGAGGTAGCCGCCTCTTTGGGCAGAAAACCTGGTTCCATCTTTTTCAGGGTAGCATTGCCCATGGCACGACCTGCCATTGTTGCGGGAGTTTCGCTGGTGATCATGGAAGTACTCAACGATTATGGCCTCGTCTATTATTTTGGCATTGATACATTTACTACCGGTATTTTTCAGGCATGGTTCAACTTTACAAATCCTGCCAGTGCACTCAAATTATCTGCCTTTTTGATGCTGTTTGTTTTTATACTGCTCTTTACCGAAAAATTTCAGCGTCGCAATATGCGTTATCACAGTGCAGGCAACCATTACCGCCCTGTTGCAACCGTACCACTGAAAAAATTACCCTCCCTGCTGGCTTTTTTGGCATGCCTGACACCCTTTTTACTTGGCTTCCTGATCCCTCTGGCAATGCTTCTGTATTGGTCTTTCGATGATTTTTCACCCTGGTTGCACCAACGGTTTTTTGAACTCATTCTCAATAGCTTTTTTCTTGCCGGCATTGCTTCTGTGCTGGTTATGGTGGTTGCGGTTTTTATTGGTTTCACGGTACGAACATTTCCGGGAAAAGCGATTCGTTTTATGGCAGGTATTGCCACATTGGGCTATGCGCTGCCGGGAGCGGTTGTGGCGGTGGGCATTTTATCGGCATTGTTGGCTTTGGATGCCTTTCTGATTTCCTGGTTGCCCTTCAGAATGATTCTTACAGGAACATGGTATGCACTGGTATTTGCCTACCTGGTCAGATTTCTTACGGTAGGATACAACAGCACCAGCAGCGGATTTGAAGGGATATCCCCTACGCTGGATGAAAGCTCAAGATCATTGGGCAGATCAGATATGGCTACGTTATGGCATATCAACCTGCCCTTGCTCAAAGGTTCTTTATTGGCAGGTTTTCTGCTTGTTTTTATTGACACCCTTAAAGAACTTCCACTAACCCTCATTCTAAGACCGTTTAACTTTGACACACTGGCTATCAGAGCATTTGAATTTGCCTCTGATGAAAGGATCGCCGAAGCTGCACCTGCAGCAGTCATTATTGTTGTTATAGGTATTTTACCGGTGATGCTGCTTCACAAGATATCTGGAAAGGAAAAAATATGAACATTCTTCAACTTCAAAATCTGGGAAAACGTTATAAAGGTTCTGAAAACTGGGCCGTTAAGAATTTCAACCTACAGGTACGTAAAGGCGGGATCAATGCCTTGCTGGGCGAAAGCGGATGTGGGAAAACGACCTTGCTGCGCCTGATCGCCGGGTTCGAGGTGCCCTCTGCCGGCTCTGTTATCCTTAATGGGCAAAAAGTTGCAGGAGAGGATGTTTTTGTTTCGCCGCAGAAACGAAAGGTGGGCATCGTGTTTCAGGATTATGCGCTGTTTCCACACCAAACCATTTGGGAAAACATTATGTTCGGATTGTTTCAATCAGACAAAAAAAGTGCCCGGGAAAAAGCCCGTCAGGCACTCCGGCTTACCGGCCTCGAAGGTCTGGAAAAAAGATATCCTCACCAGCTTTCCGGCGGGCAAAAACAAAGGGTTGCCTTGGCCAGAGCCATGGCTCCACAACCCGAACTGATCCTTTTTGACGAACCTTTCAGCAACATCGACAGCATGCGGAAAAACCAAATGCGCGATGATATTTACAACATCATCAAAAAAACTAATACAACCTCTGTTTTTGTTACGCACGAACCCAAAGATGTTTTGGCCATTTCCGATTCCATCTCGCTGATCAGACAGGGAGAACTTATTCAAACAGGCAGTCCTCATACCATTTACCATCATCCTGTCAATCAATACGTAGCAGGTTTTTTTGGAAAAACAAATCTGATCAGCGCGGTTACCGGCAGGGGGGGTCTGCAAACCCCTATGGGTTTTATTCCTTTCCAACACGCATTGGCAGAACAAAAAACCGTATACCTGAGCATAAGACCTGAAGCGTTTACTTTTGTAAATGATGCCACGAACGCCCTCAGGGGTGAAATCGTTAAAGTAAGGTTTTATGGAGAATATTACGAAATAACATGCAGGGTAAAGAATTCGGCAGAAAAAGTTACAGATGTGATCATCCATTCCAATAAAGAATTCTCAGTGGGTGAAGAATGCTTTTTTGAAGTGAAGGAGCACTTTATTCATCTAATAAATAATTAGTCTTTGCAAGAAAACGCCAAATACTGCGTTATTCTCGTTTTTGA
>CAYMLS010000428.1:0-3916 GCA_964390665.1 uncultured Bacteroidales bacterium
TGAAGAACCTGATATATCCTATCCTTCACATGTAGGTTCTGATTTTTTGTACCAGCTGCTGTTTAAAAATGATGTGCAAAGCATACTGGAATGGATGAGCAAGGGTGAAGAGTATATATCATCAATGGAACCGGATAAGCAACAGGTATTTACAAGTATCTGTAAAAATAAATATGGCTTTGTACCGGTGTACAAAAATATCATCTCCATAGCCGAAAACCTGGGAATGAAAACCGGTGCCTGGGCTGCAGTATGGGATTATTTTGTGCTGGCTCCTGCCCGGTTTCCCGAAATCATCAATTTGCTTGGGAAAGCAAAACCAGAGGGTAAAGGCGAGGGTATGTTCGCCATTCCTGATGAAACCTGGCCACAGGTTAATGCTGATGAAGAAGAACTCCTTCGAAAAGCATTGGAAGATACAGCTCAACTTTCACCTGAACATGTCGTTTCTTCCATTAAGGAACTGGAAAAGAAACATGGTAGGCGACGCAATTGGGTTTGGGCCAGTTTAGGCCAGTCCAACATGGCACAGGCACTCGGTTACCTGGTAAAAATGTGTGAGGGCATGGAACAAAACCGGGATGCTACTTCCATTGAAAGCCTTAAAAAATGGTACACCGAAAAAGGTTACCTGGTAGATTATGCTGCTATTGAATCTCTTGCAGCATGTAAGTCGGAAAAGGAAAAACAGGCAATAAAAGCCGTGCTTTCGGCTGTTTATACTCCCTGGATGGAAAGGTTGACAAAAAGATTTCAGAAACTGGTGGAAGAAAACCCGGAAATATTCACCAAACTGGAAGTCAAAGCCGAAGATAGCGAATGTGTCCTTTTTGTGGATGCCTTCCGGTATGATATAGCAAAGCACTGGATGGAGAGCCTTGATCCGAAAAAATATAATGTGAATATTGATACATCATGGGTTCCTTTACCCAGTCTTACCCCCACATGCAAACCCTTTCTGTCACCCATTGCTGATAAGGTTTCCCGTGAAAGTAATTGTAACGACTTCAGGCCACAGACCACGGAGAAAAAGGACTTGTCCACCTACCAGTTTGAATCGGAACTGGATAAGGTCTCCTATACTTTGGTCAGGCAGGTATCGGAACTGAAACGGGGCGAAAAATGCTGGATGGAAATTGGCAAGGTTGACCAGTATGGCCATAGCGAACAGGCAGGTCTTGTGCATCGCATTGACGAACTATTTAGTCTTATTGAAGAAAGGGTGCAGGATGTGTTTGCTGCAGGCTTTGCCAAAATTCGTATTGTTACGGATCATGGATGGCTTTTGCTGCCTGGCGGTATGCCCCGCGAAAAACTTCCCAAAGACCATATTGAAACCCGATGGGGCCGCTGTGCCGTGTTAAAAGATGGAGTGCCTTCGGAATTACTGCATCTCCCATGGTTCTGGAATGAAAGTGTTATGATAGCTTATGCTCCGGGCATTTCATTCTTTAAGGCCAACAATGAATATGCCCATGGTGGTGTTTCTTTACAGGAATGTTTAGTCCCGGTAATTGATATTCAGGTGGAAGGTGCAGCATTGAAGCGTATAAGTTTGGAAATAAAATGGACAGGTTTAAGATGTAATATTGATATAAAAGGTGCACCCGAAAATGCAAAAGTTGAAATCAGGACCAAACATACTGATGAGAAAACTGCCATTACTGAACCCAAACCCATAAAAAGTGATGGCAAAGTGTCTCTTTTCATCGAAGATGCAGAATTTGAAAATACCGCTGCCTTTGTTGTTATTACAGATATAAACGGCAATGTGATTGAAAAAAGGCAGACCACTATAGGTGATTAAGAGTCCAATCTACGCTACAACCCAGACATAGTGCCAGGTTAAAAGTAAAACGCAAAACGCAAAACTATGATAGAGATGGATAAAATTGACCAGATAGCAGCAAAAGCATTTGAAGGCTATATTGTTAAAAAAGACCTGCTTGACCAGTTCAGGAAACAATTTCCGGTTCCAACTTATGTGGTTGAGTTTCTGCTGGGGCGTTATTGTGCTACAACTGATCCCGAAGAAATTGCAGAAGGACTTGAAATTGTAAAACGCCAGCTCACCGACCGTACCGTAAGAACTGGCGAAGAAGAATATTTCAAATCAAGAGCAAGAGAAAAAGGTACTATTAAGATCATAGACATCATTACCGCCAGGTTGGACTCTAAAACCGACTCTTATATTGCCCAACTTCCCAGCTTGATGCTCAATGATGTAAGAATAAGTGAAGCCCTGGTCAATGAAAACGACCGTATGTTTACAGGTGGGTTTTATGCAGAAATTGAACTGGAGTATGATGGAGCCATTGCCCAGGAACGCAATGGAAGACCTTTTGGTATAGTTAGCCTGCGCCCTATTCAGCTTTCCAAAAGGGAAGTACTTGATGTGTTATACAAAGGAAGAGAATCATTTACCCTTGATGAGTGGAAAGATTTTCTTTTGCGAAGCATTGGCCTGGAACCTACTTTACTTTCAGAAAAAGCAAAGAATGTTGTATTTGTGCGGATGATTCCATTTGTAGAAAAGAATTACAACATGGTAGAACTTGGCCCCAGGGGCACAGGGAAAAGTCACATATACCAGCAAATATCTCCTTACTCTCATCTGGTCTCAGGAGGGAAAACAACGGTTGCCAAGATGTTTGTGAATATGGGTTCAGGAGCACGCGGTCTTGTTTGCAAATATGATGTAGTTTGTTTTGATGAAGTATCTGGTGTTTCCTTTGATCAGAAGGATGGTGTAAACATTATGAAAGGTTACATGGAAAGCGGTGAATTCAGCCGGGGTAAAGAACCCATACGCGCAGATGGCAGCATGGTGCTGGTTGGCAACTTCGATGTGGATGTGGAGCACCAGCAACGGATCGGGCACCTGTTTGGCCCGTTGCCACCCGAAATGAGAGATGACACTGCGTTCATGGATAGAATACATGCTTATGTCCCGGGTTGGGATTTTCCCAAACTGCAAAAAAGTTTCTTTACACCCCATTTTGGTCTGGTAAGTGATTTTCTTGCCGAATGCTGGACAAGATTGCGCACCCATTCACGAATAAGTCTTATATTACCCCGTATTGATTTTGGCGGTGCATTAAGTGGTAGAGATACATCTGCTGTTCAGAAAACTATCAATGGTCTGGTAAAATTAATTCAACCCAATCCTGATGAACCCATCTCAGATGAGTTGCTCGAGTGGTCTGTTAAAGTTGCTTTGGAATACCGTCGTAGGGTTAAAGAACAACAGAAGAAGATAGGTTCTGCTGAATTTCGCAATACCCATTTCAGCTATCGGATAGGTGAAGAAGGTGTAGAAACTTTCGTAAATACACCAGAACTTCATAGTGAGCACACCATTACTGATGACCCCCTTCCACCTGGCCAAATATGGGCACTGGGTTCAGGTGGAAATGATGAATATGCAGGTTTATACAGAATAGAGGTCAATATAGGGCCGGGTTCCGGAGTTAAAATTCTGAACCGTCCTGCACCACCTGCTTTTACTGAGAGTGTAAGATATGCCGAGCAAAACCTTTACAGCAAATACAAAGAGCTGGTAGGTGACAGAGATCCACGATCACACGAATTCTCGGTGCAATTACGCTCTTTCGATACCGCAAAAAGTGGTTCAGGAGTTGGTATGCCGGTTCTAATCTCATTGTGCAGCTCATTGATTGAGAAACATACCAGGGGTGGTTTGGCAGTAGTTGGAAGTCTCAATCTTGGTGGTTCACTCGATAGCGTTTATAATGCCGTAAACCTGGCAGAACTGGCTATTGAAAAAGGCGCAAAAACACTTCTGATCCCGGTAAATGCCCGCAAGCAACTCAACGATCTTTCCGACGAAATGATTGCAAAAATCAATATTCAATACTATACTTATTTGAGAGATTGCTTGCTGAAGGCGTTGGTG
>CAYMLS010000429.1:0-634 GCA_964390665.1 uncultured Bacteroidales bacterium
GCTACCCGGGCGCCCCGGTATAGCTCAAGCAATACTTCATCAGAAACATTATTTCCGGGTTGGGAAAAAGAAGCATGAAGGCCTACTGCAAAAATTAATAATGCATAAACTATCGATTTACTTTTCATATTGGTATGTGTTTTAAAAGTGATTTGGATAAAGACATGAATCAATCATTTTGGGTATTAACCGAATATCAATATCCCTATGGGTCAATTCAATAGGATATTTTTAATTATTGCAATTAAGCAGGAATGTTGCCCGATCAAGGTCTCCCCGCAATCACATAATCATTCATCGTTTCGAAGAAATCCGCCGGAATGCCATAAATATCAAACCATTCCCATATAGTGATCTTTCGGGGGTTGTCGGGTCTTTCCACCCATTGCCCGTTTATGAAAGTGGGGGCGGGGCGCTGGTAGTTTTCTCCCCATTCCGGATTTTTTACGATGGCCACGGCGGCAATATCAAACAATGCTCTTCCCTGCGGGTCGCCCCACATATGACTTTGGTATTTTTTGTAGAGTTCCACGGCATAATCACCAAAAGTGTAAAACTCACCTCCGTGTCTGCCGGTAACAGGGGTCTCCAGTTTTGGACCTTTGCCAGGCAGCCGTCGCAGCACTTCGGTTTT
>CAYMLS010000429.1:644-3900 GCA_964390665.1 uncultured Bacteroidales bacterium
CCATCAGCGCTGATGTTCCGGAAGGTTTGCCATACCGTACCGTTACCATCTCAAATGGCACTTCCATATCCAAAACGTAGTTCATGGCCGGGATGTCCCAATCCTGGTTGTGCTCGCCGGGTTCAGGGTAGTTGGATCCCAACCATACAATCCGTACATTGTCGGCAATGGACGGTTCTTTTTTCAGCGCCAGGGCAATATTGGTCAGTTTCCCTACCGGGATAAGCACCAGCTTCTGATCTCTTTCTGCCTTAGCCTGTTCAATAATAAAATCCACCGCATCCTGACCATCAAACCCTTGCATATCAACACTGTCTTTGATCTCATCAAAGCTTTTTTGTGCTCCGGTAAGGAGTGGTATTTCTTCAAAAACGCGACAAAGCTGCATCACCCGCCTGGCTTCATCATAGTGATCGCTTACGGGCGAGTAAATGTCATACCCATCGGGGTCGCTGGTGGCGTTTACGGTAACCCCTTCTACCGCGAAGTGATCCCCGTTGAAAAGGAGATAAGCCAGGGCATATTGGTCGTCCACCTCATTATTGGCATCAGTGTCGAAGATGACGTGGTGCCGGAATGTTTTCTCTTCTGCCTCATGAGAGGGTTGCGCGCATGAAAAAAGCAGCATGGAGGCAACCATGGATTTGGCAACTACAGGTAAAGAAACATGTAGCTGGTTTCTAAGATTAATTGTTTTCATAAGAATGATTTTTTTAAATTGAAAGCAATATATTGATAAGATATGTATAGCATTTGAATTTGTCAAAATGATTATAAGATTGTGTTTTAATCTCGATCATTTTATTTATTCATTCCAAACAAATACCCGTACAAAACGATCTTCTGCCTGAATGTTTGCTGTGGCGTAGCTTCGCTGTTGGGTACAGAGTAGCGACTATTCCAGAAATGCTCGCCATAGGGCCAAACTTCTTTATCTGCCGGATAATTGCGATTGGTGTACCATTCGCATCTGTGGATATCGTCGTGGTTACCCCATCCATCGCGGCACATATAGGGTGTCCAGCCGGGAGTTAACCCCGGATAGCCATCCCGACGACCGGGAGCAAAGGTTTGGGTGAGTCCTTTTTCTCCAAAGCCGGTCATCTGAATCAGGCCCAGCGGATTTCTGCCCAGTGTCCATTCAGCTTCGGCATAAAGTCCTTTTTCGAATAAGGCTTTTTCTGTAGGATCCTGACTGATTTTATGAGCAATGGCCACCAGCGACATTTCATTCGATGTCTGTACCATTCCTTCC
Source organism: uncultured Bacteroidales bacterium (assembly GCA_964390665.1). GTDB lineage: Bacteria > Bacteroidota > Bacteroidia > Bacteroidales > UBA7960 > SKVR01. The sequence goes on from CAYMLS010000429.1 coordinate 1,900, forward strand.
CAGCCGCTCAGCCAACGGGCTGCCTTTGTGGGACTGCTATCCATTTTTGCCAGGTAATCTTCCTTTGCCTGACGAATAATAATGTCCTTCATGTTGGTTTGCAAGTCGGGATATTTTACCTTTTGTGGGGAGAAAATATAGGCCACCGAAGCGTATTGTTGTTCACTGGTCCCGGGGTTGCGAATTTTAGCATCCTTATTTCCGGCAACGCTTTCCTGGTTTACCACCTCTTCAAATTCCTGCCTGCCCGTAAGGTTGAAAAGAAAGGCTGCTGCTGTCATTTTCAGATCCCTGCCGCTTAACCCACTTACATCAACATCCTGCATTTTATCGGGTTGTGCCATGGTCCAGTTGTATGCTTCCAGTGCAGCGTCGGTATATTTTTTCTGAAGTTTTTGATTGCCGTCCAACCGGAAGCAATCGGCGGCCATTGCAGCACCGGCGGCCACACACCATCCCTGCCATGCATTCGGTGCGCCGGCATAATTAACATTTTCCGGGGGGCGGATATTGGTCAATCCTGTCAGATAACCCCCTTTGGAATCGCGCATGCGCAACCACCAGTCAATTTGCCAGAGGGCTTCATCTATGATATCGGGGATACCGTTACCAGTTTCAGGAATATACAGTTGATTGTCGCTAAATGCCTGTGGATTCAGGTAATAGGTCAGCAGAATATCGAAAACACAGATGAAATTCACTGGTCGCTGATCGTTGTCATAGGCATCACTCCATCCACCCCAGGTGGCTTCGGCAATCTCGCCCGTGAGCGCCTCGCTGTAAAAGTTACGGTCGTCGGGATTCTTACCGGTTACCATATCTTTCTCTGAAATAAAAACCTGGAAACCATCAGGATCAACACCCTGCTTAAATAGCGGACGACGGGAATAAGGAAAACCACCGGCAGGTTTTTCGTCACATCCCATACGTTGGTAAAACATACCCTGCATGGACACTTTGAAAGGTTCAGCAAACGGGTTTGTGCCTATCTCAAATACAGGACTACAGCCTATGCCTTCCACAACCAGGCGGTATTGTCCCGCTTTGTTAAAGGCGGAAAAATCGCACTCCCAAACATCTGCGCCCGTTAAGTCAAACTCAACACCGGGTTCGGGTTTGTTGTGCATCCTGAAAGTCAATTCACCGGAATAGACAATTTCTTCTGAATGAACATCATACAAATGCCAGGGTGTGCCCGTCAACCTGCTGAAATCGCGCTTGCCGCCATCGCCCATCCATAAATAGACATCGGCAGATTTATGCACTGCATCTTTCTGGTAGCCTATGTTGGAGATTTTTATGGCTGGCGATTCGGATGTGAATTCATCATAGTTAAAGATCTTCAGGTTATCTCCGGAGTTTAAGTTTTCATCCATTTCAAGGCGGTATGATTTTCCGCGTTGCAGGGGCGAGGGCAACTCCAGGTAAATCCAGTGGTGCATCACCGGCTTTCGTTCATCGTGCGCCGCTTCCCACACTTTCGATTTGCGGTAAATTTCAAGGGGTTGCATTCCTGATTCACCATCATTGGAATCTTCTTCCGAAGTAATCCTAAAACTACCGGTTTGCTGCACCAGTGAGGTATTCAGCGGCAATCCAAAAGGAACATACTGATCCTTATCGGGGCAAAGGTGCCAGTTTTCGGTATGAAGAAAATCCCAACCGTTGCAGGAACCGCTTGAAGGGTCGTCCCAGTTGTATTCCACCATTCCATCCTGAAAATGAAGCACCAGGCATTGGTTATCAACTGGCAAAACATCCACCAGTTTGGCGGCCATAGAATCCGTGGCAAAAAATATAATGATGGCTAAGATTGAAAAAAGATGAGTTTTTACAAGCATGATTTGAAGCAGTAAGGGTTAAAAAAAAATGTTCTTTAATCCATTCTTTCCCATGTTTTTACAAGAAGGGATCAGGTTTATACAAATGATATCAATCGTTAAGCATCCTCAGTTAATCTTCTACCTTGAAAACCAGTCTTCTGTATGTTTTTAATTCAGG
>CAYMLS010000430.1:0-3892 GCA_964390665.1 uncultured Bacteroidales bacterium
AATAATAATCCTTTTTTTCCGGGGAAATATCTGTACTCATCAGATTATCAAGTGGTGCTGTGATAAGGGTTAAGGGAGTTTTAAATTCATGGGTAATATTGGTAAAAAACTGAAGTTTCAGTTGGTTGAGTTCTTCGTTGCGTTCTTTTTCTCTTTTTTCGGCAAGCACCCTGTTGCGCTCCTTCAACCGCCATGATATGAGTCTGTGAAAAAAGATTATCAACAAAGAAATGAGAATGAAATATCCAAAATACGCCCAATTACTTTTCCAGGGAGGAGGCAGGATGGTTATATTTACGGATGCACCTGTTTCATTCCACACATTGTCATTGTTGGAAGCAATAACGGTGAAGGTGTAGTTTCCTTCACTGAGGTTCATGAAACTTGCGCTTCGCTGATCTCCGATGTTGATCCAGTCCTTGTTATATCCATCAAGTTTATATTTGTATCTGTTTTTTTCGGTCGAAATATAGTTGAGCGCCACAAATTCGATGGTGAAAATAGATTGGGTATGGTCGAGGACAATCTCGTTGGTTTCCGAAATTCGTTTTTCCAGTATGTTTGTTTCATCTCCTGGCGATACGGGATTTTCAAAAAGTCTGAATTCGGTTAACATTACCTCCGGAGGTATCGGGTTATTCTTAATTTCTTCAGGATGAAAAAAGTTGAACCCATTTATACCCCCAAAGAAAAGATGATCAGTACTATTTTTAAAAAAAGCACCTCTGTTAAACTCATTGCTTTGAAGACCATCTCTTTGATCAAAGTTTATTGAAATGCCTGTTTCAATATTGTACCGGGTCAATCCTTTGTTTGTAGAGATCCATAGGTCTGATCGATGGTCAAAAACAAGTCCGTTGATCACCTTATTGGGCAGATTGATATTTTCAGTCATATCTAAAAAGGTCTCTTTCTGCATATCCAATTTGCAAACACCACTGTTTGTTCCGATCCAAATGTTTCCTTCATTATCTTCGGTAATACTGATAACATAATCATCAATAATGCTGTGTGGGTCATCGGAATCAAAACTGAAATTTATAAACTCATCTTTAAACTTGTTATAAAGATGCAATCCTCCCTCATGGGTACCAACCCATAAATTTCCCCTGCTATCCGTATAGATATATGTGATAAAGAAATTTTGCAAACCAGAGCTGTTATCATTTTCCAAATAATGCACGATGGTATCATCCATTACATTTATTCTGTAAAGACCATGAATTGTGCCTACCCACATCTGCTCCGGGTCATGTTGAGAAAATGCGTATACTTTTGAATCCACAAGGAAGCGCCTGATTTTTTTACGATCAGGATCATAACGGTAAACACCATCTCCCCAGGTTCCGATCCACAACATTCCGGTATTGTCTTTATAGATTGTTTTGATATGCTTGCCTGGCATGTGCTGCCCCGACTCATCCATAAAGCTGGTGAACATGCCATTTGAATAGCGGAAGAAATTAAGTCCCCCCCCTTCTGTACCGATCCAGATACCATCATCTGCTTCTGCAAAAGAACTGACAATATTGTCTGGTAAACTGTTATTGTCAGGAATATGAAAGTAATGCTTAAACTTACGGGGCAATGAAGCCAGGAATGTTACACCTCCACCCCAGGTACCCACCCAGAAATTGCCGTTTTTATCTTCAATAAACGAAAAAACAGATTGATGCGATAATGAATTGGGATCATTGGATCGCGGAGTGAACCAGTGGTAATCCGAAGTCTCCGGGTCCATTTTCACCAAACCGTTGGGAAGTCCTATCCACAAGTATCCCTTTTTATCTTCATGAAGCGTTCTTATATGAACATCGTCAAACAAATCAATCCCAAAGGGGTTTTTTGTTGCTATTTTCATTTCCGGATCAGAAAAAACATACAATCCGTCCGGGGACCCAAACCAGACATTATCTTTTGAATCAACCATTACAGGCACATTGAAGTCCTGCCCGATCAAAGACCCCGGAACAATCTCAAACAGCCTGGTGAACTCACGCGTACTTTTATTTACTTTGTAGATTCCTGTCCGGGTACCCAATAATAACGTATGATCATCCAAACCAACCATAGATGTGATTTGAAGATCTTCATCAAAATCAGGATTAAACAACTGGAATGTATCCGTATCACTCGCTTTGTAATACAACCCCTTGTAAGTTCCCAGAAATAAGTTCTTGTTTTGATCTTCAAAAATACACTTTGTGGGCACATTCTCAGAAGCATCCAGTTGATAACGGATAAAACTTTTTGTTTCTCTGTTGAAGCGGTTGAGCTCTCCTTTGCGGGTTCCGACCCACAGAGAGCGATTCGAATCTTCAAATATGGAAAGTACTTCATTGTGCGAGAGAGATGATGAATCAATCGAACTATGCATAAAAACTTCAAAGTCGTACCCATTGAACCGGTTAAGTCCGCCACCCCGTGTCCCCATCCATATGAAACCTTCTGAATCCTCAAATAAAGCAAAAACAGTACTTTGAGAAAGTCCGTCTTTTACAGAAAAAGTGGAGATGGAATGATCATGCGAAAGATTTCCAATGTAATGATTTGATGCATGAACGCCAAAAAACAGGATGAAGGTAAGAAAGAAAATAAATTGTGTTTTGATTATCATTCTGACAGAAAAATATTTTAGTGCATGATAAAGTTACCATATTTTTCCAGATTAAAAGATAACGAATGCTTGCCAGGAAATGCCAATGGGTGTTTTATGCCATTCTTCTGCAAAGTCCTCCCCAATACATCATAACTTACTGTTTTACAAAGACAAACGCCTTACATCTGACAGGTTCATGCGAAAACAAATATGGAATTCATCCGTTTTCCAAATGACAAGGCATAAACATTACATCGATTACAGGGTTATAGCATACAAAACGCGGATTATGATCATGATTTTCATCACTAAGCAAGTAAACATCATCCGGAAAAATTACATATATGCAATATCATACAACCTCAATTCTCTTCATAACGCTTTTAACGATTTCATTTCTGATGACGACAAACGGTAATGTGAATTCAAACCCAGCAGATCCTGAAGAAACCATGTTATTCAACTTTGGCACCTCATACAATATGAAAAACTGGATGATCGTCAATGATGGTGTTATGGGCGGTCTTTCCAAAAGCAGGTTTGTGTTAACTGATCGGAATACAGCAGTATTTTCAGGAAATGTAACTTTGGAAAACAATGGTGGTTTTGCCTCCACCCGAACCAATGCCATGCAGCTCCAACTGGATGACGATAAAGGGATCCTGATCCGGGTAAAAGGAGACGGCAAAAAATATCAGTTCAGAATACGAACCGATAACCGCTTTGATGGTGTTTCATACCGGTATCATTTTGAAACCATCAAAGGTCAATGGCAAACCATTGCTGTCCCTTTTGATCAATGCGTACCTGTATTCAGAGGGCGGGTATTGCAAAATGTAAAACCCGTCTTGCCAAAAGATATCCGGCAATTGGGTATCCTGGTTTCAGACAACCAAACCGGCGAATTTGAACTGGAGGTTGATTGGATAAAATCTTATCGATAAAAGAATGAGACCACTCTAAAAGTCTGTTGTCTGGATATTCCGGACTAAACTGACCCCTCCGACCATCGTGTAAATTGCAGCAAAAATCATCTGCCATTCCGGCATATGCTGACCCCCAAATGATAAAATAAGTGAATTATTTCCGGAGCATGTTGACCAGTTATGCTTAGTTTTTTTCTCAGGTTCTACTACCAATTTAGTGGTAATCCATTTTCCCTTATTCTCTATTATTTTTACTGTTTACAATTTCCTATCTTATCTATAAGAAACTTGTGTCGCTCCTTTAAATTAAGCACAACGGTCACATATATATACAGTGCAGGTGTGCGGGCTTCAAAACTATCGACCG
>CAYMLS010000431.1:0-3878 GCA_964390665.1 uncultured Bacteroidales bacterium
AGTGCTACCGAAATGTCGGTGCCGCGGTTCACCGGTTTAAAATTGATCAGTTCCCTAATGATTCTGAGTATGTGAGAAGATCCTTTTTTGGGAGAGATGAACTTTTCAATATGATCGGAAAAAAATATCACACCTACCTTATCATTGTTTTTGATAGCAGAAAAAGCCAAAACTGCTGATATTTCTGTGATCATCTCCTCTTTTCGTTGATAATGTGTGCCAAAGCTATTGGAGCCACTCACATCAATAAGAAGCATAACGGTTAATTCTCTTTCCTCTTCAAAAATTTTCACATAAGGATGATTGAATCGGGCGGTAACATTCCAGTCAATAGAGCGTATGTCATCGCCAAACTGATATTCCCGCACTTCGGTAAAAGCCATACCCCTTCCCTTGAAGGCACTCTGGTAACTTCCTGCAAATACCTGATTAGAGATACCTTTGGTTTTGATTTCAATTTTCCTTACTTTCTTGATCAATTCATTGGTTTCCATAGAAAAGGCAACGTTAAATTAAGGGACTTCAACGGTGTTGAGTATTTCGGCGATGATATCTTCTGCTGTAATATTCTCAGCTTCTGCCTCGTAGGTTAGTCCTATGCGATGTCTTAATACATCAGGGCAAACAGATCTAACATCTTCCGGTATAACGTATCCACGTCTTTTTATAAAAGCAAACGCTTTTGCTGCCAGTGCCAGATTTATGGTGGCACGTGGCGATCCGCCATATCCGATCATTGCTTCCAGGTTTTCCATACCGTATCGGGAAGGGGTGCGTGTGGCAAAAACGATGTCGGTAATATAATTTTCAATTTTTTCATCCAGATACACATCCCTGACAACTGCCCTTGCTCTTATAATGTCATTTGGATCAAGAACCGGAACAGTATAAGGGAAAGATCCGGTTACATTTTGCCTCATGATCAGTTTTTCTTCTTCCTGCGTGGGATATCCGATGAGTATTTTCAACATAAATCTGTCTACCTGCGCCTCCGGAAGGGGATAGGTTCCTTCCTGCTCAATAGGATTCTCGGTAGCCAGCACCAGAAAAGGTTCTTCGAGGGCAAATGTATTCTCACCAATGGTAACCTGTCTTTCCTGCATTGCTTCCAGCAGAGCACTTTGCACTTTTGCCGGTGCCCTGTTGATTTCATCTGCCAGAATAAAGTTGGCAAAAACAGGTCCTTTTTTTACCAGGAACTCCTCATTTCTTGGAGAGTAGATCATCGTTCCGATCAGGTCGGCAGGCAAAAGATCGGGTGTAAATTGTATACGGCTGAATTTTGCCTTGATTGTGTTTGCCAATGATTTAATTGCCAGTGTTTTGGCTAATCCGGGTACTCCTTCCAGTAAAATATGACCATTGGCAAGCAATCCGATCAATAGTCTTTCAACCATACCTTTTTGTCCTATGATCACTTTGTTCATCTCCATAGTAAGGATGTCAACAAAACTACTCTCTTGCTGAATCCTTTCATTTAGCTCTTTTATATCCATATGTTTTTGAAGTTTAATTGATGGAAAGATATCTGACTGTTGTCTTAAAATTGTGCTGCAAAAATAGGTTTTACAAAAATTAAAACAACAAACGGCAAGTTAATCTATGTTAACCCATTAAGAAAAAAGATTGAAACGGATTTTTATGAGATTGTAAGGAGGGAGTCTGATTCGTGGTGGAAGGAAAATATAAACTACCGTGATGTACTTTTTTTTGAATTCTTTTTTTGATAAACACGGTGCATTCGTTTATCAAAAGTATGCAACTTGAATTTTTCTCACGAATATTTTTTTGTGGAATAACGCGACGAAATCATTCTCTTCTAATTCTCTTGTCCGGAACACAATAAAAGAATGCTTTCTTAACAGGCAATCAATGAGTGTTTTATAACTTAGCAATGGTGTTTTTATAATCTTCCAGTATCTGTTTAATTTGCCTTTCAAAATACAATCTGGCACGCTCTTCTGCATCAAGTTGTTCCTGAAGGATCTGCAACTGCCGGTTCATCTTCATCAGTTCTTCTTCCCGAACAGGATCATGCTGATCAAAACTGTCCAATACCCGGTTATTTAAATTTTCATTTTCCTCAGATAAATATATATTTTGAGCTTTTATCTCTTCCAACTCTTTAATAACTTTCAGATTTTCTGATTCAAGATTTTTTTCCCTGTCAAGTGTCTTTTGCAATTCTTCTCCCAAAAGTTTATTTTTCTCAACAAAATCTTCGAGCATGGCACGGCAATCAGACAGGTGATGATCCATGATGATGATCTCTTCCCTTAATTCCAGAATTTTATTGTTATATTCGCTGATCTCGTTGCTTTGATTTGCCGATATCAGTTGATTGATGTTTTCCTGCAGTTGTTGTTTTTCGTTTTTAAGGCGAATGATCTGCAAATGCATATCACTGGTTTTTTTCTCAAACCCAACAATGTTTTTACGGAGCATATTCAATTCACTATTGTCGACACCAGGGTTATTTTGTAAAACATCCAGTTGATTTTGTAAAATTGCAGACTGTTTTTTATATGCTTCCAATACCCTGGCAGAAGTTTGCTGCTTAAAAAAAGCCGATTTATACTCTTTATTTTTTTCTTTGATCAAAATAATATAAATGAGTAAAAAAACAGATAAGCCTGTTAAAATAACAAATGCAACGGTCCATTGTGTGGAGAGTTGCTGGAGGATAATGACCGGGAAATTGAAAAACAATAGTAAGGAAGATCGTATCATGTTGTTTTGTTGAAATATTAATTACAATTATCCGAAGGTGAAATAGTGGGTTTCACAAGGAAAATCGCAGAGACTAATGTGTTGAAAATCAGAAAATAAAAGCGTATATATTCTGGTTTTACTATTTGCCTTATCAAAACCAGTTAACATACAAAAATACAATACTTCAACGATAAATATGCACAGTTTGAATAATTTTTTTTTGTTTATTGCCTGAATTGCCAAGAAGCACATTTTATGAGTATAGACGCAGAGCATTTTAAAGTTTTTAAAGATCATCTTCATCGTTGTTTTTCAAAAAACCTCCCGGGTTTGGATGCTCATCTTGACCTTGCACCCTTATACCGGAAGGAAGAGATGAAGGATTTAAAAGTCCCTGAAAACGCCATCAAAAGCAGCGTTTTGTTTTTGTTTTATGAAAAACAGGGGGAGGTGTTGCTGGTTTTCATCAGGAGAAATGTATACAATGGCGCACACAGCGGTCAAATATCTCTGCCGGGAGGCAGGCGGGAGGAAAGTGACAAAGATCTTTACCAGACTGCTTTGCGTGAAACCTGGGAAGAATTGGGTGTACCTTCTTCTGAAATTGCTTTTGTTGGAAAACTAAGCGATTTGTTTATTCCACCCAGCAACTTTATTGTAAGCCCTTTTGCAGGAATTTATCTTGCGGAGAAACCTCCTGTGTTTAAACCCGATCCACGGGAAGTGGCCGAGATCATTGAAATACCGTTCTCCTTTTTTCTGAGAAAAAGTGCCCGAAAAAATGTATCGTTACCTATTGGTGATCAGCAAATTATAACCGCACCCTCTTTTGTTTATAAGAACCATGTTATTTGGGGTGCCACTGCCATGATGGTAAATGAGCTGGTTTACCAATGGAAAACCATTACTTTATAACAGGTGTTTTAACCGGGTGCGGCTGATTTATAAAGTATTAATTTTGAATATTCTTAATTGATGATCAGAATAGCAATTATTTAAAATAAATGAGAATATGAACCGAGCATGACAAAAATTTTGACAAACACGCACATGATTATAATTCGCGGCATGTAAAACATGCAGTCAGAGTTTTAGCGAGCTCTCTCGTTGGAAAAAACGAGACAGGCATCTAGCAACTTTAATAAAATTATACACAGATGAACCGA
>CAYMLS010000432.1:0-3864 GCA_964390665.1 uncultured Bacteroidales bacterium
CGCGATTTATAATCATGTGCGTGTGTGTCAAAATCTTTGTCATGGCTCGGTTCATAAGAGACTTTTATTTTCATGATCTTTTGATAGCAGCGGATAGATGTGTTTGCAATCGTCTGATAACAATTGTCTGATTGCAAAAATTGAATCCGTAAAAAGGTTTTTTTTAATTGATGATCATTTTTTTTGTTGTCAAATGTTTTTTATGCTTGTGTTGTACCATGTAAATACCTTTTTCCCACTCAGAAACATCTATGATGAGCAATGCCCGGTCAGATGACATTTTCTGATTTATGATCCTTCTGCCGTGAACATCCCAAACAGTTACCTCTCCTCCTGCATTTTTTTTACCCAATTCTATATGAATCAGGTGAGATGAGGGATTGGGAAAGATATGTAATGGATTCTTGTGTTGCGCAAAATCTGTAGAAAACAGAGATTCAGAATACTCCAGGGCACCAATATCCGGGTTTTCTATTCTGGGGTTGCCGGCAAAATCGTATTCCGGAACCCATTGATTCATTACACCCTGATCTACTGCCGGAGAATTTTCATTTAACGAAAAATCAGCTGTGCTTTCAATGGTGTCGGCATTCATGAAAAGGGGATCAGCGTAGGTGTACCCTTCTGAAAAAGGGGTATTTCCGTTGAAAATTATATTCGCTTCCATTTCAATGTTATACAGATCGCCATATTGACCCAATGCAAAATCTTCAGGATAACGTGCATAAGAGATATTATTGAAAATCCTGACATCACGGGAGTTGTTGATAGTTAATCCAGAGGAATTTTGTCTGCCGCTCTCCAGGGGGGTAGCACCATTCATATAGCAGGTATTGTTTACTGCTATTGCCCTGTCGGTTCGGTGCACCACCAAACCATTGATGCCATTGTTGAAGGATATGTTGTTGGCAAGGTAAAACCATCCGGCATCATATTCTTTATTGCGTGTTACATACACCCCCGATCCGTCAATGATGAAATCCTGCTCTGCAGTGCCATAGTCCTGCACTCCAATATCGGGAGGATTGGGCGTGAAGAAGGGTATTTTATTCTGGTTTCCCCACACTTTGTTGTTTACAAGGCGGATTTTGATGGTATCCACGTCGTTGATACTGGTAGCTTCTGCTATTACCAGGGCACTTTCAGCTGCAGAGGTGTACCAGCAGTTATGAAAGATCCGGTTATGCGCAATATGGATGTAATCACCCTTGTTGACCCTGATACCGGAACCAGGGGCATAGGAAACCGTATTGTTGCTGATGGTTATATGATGTGCAGGTCCCCAGATGGCAATGCCACGACCGTTGTAGTAATTAGGACGGGGTAATTCCAAACGCTGCTCCATGGCCTCATCAGTTGTAATGTTTTCTCCAGGCCCTACAACGGTAAAACCCGAGATCTCAATATGTTTTATTTGGTTTGCCACAAATCCTCCTGCACCATCAAACTCAACGAGGGGCTCATGACCCGGCATGTTGGTCAGTACGATGGGAAATCCTTCTGTACCCGAATTATTCAGATAAACAGCAGGGTTGTTCTGATGACTGCCACTGCCATAACCAGCATTACGATAAGTACCATTCATCACAAAAACAGTATCTCCGGGCTCTGCTGCCTGATTAAAAGCGAAACTAATGGTTTTCAACGGATTTTCAGGACTTTGACCGTTTTGGTTTGTTAATGAATTCTGACCGTCGCCAGATACATACCAATTGGTGGCATGACTGGTATAAGATTGAGCAAACAAAATGCATACTATTACAATGGTTCTAAATATAGTATTGCTGCCTGTTTCTGAAAGGATTTGTCTTCTATTTAAAGGATAAATCAATTGCATTAATAATTAGGGTTTAAAATGTTCAACAATATGAATTGCCTGATAGATCGTGTTTATTCAAAAACAAAACCATGAAGTTGGGTTCTGAATTCTGAAAGTTTTTCATCATATTTATCATCAATGGCAAGATTCTCCCATTCGTAGGGATCCTCCTGATGGTCATACAATTCCTCTTCGCCGTTGGGGCACCAGGTGTATCTGTATTTTTCTGTCCGTAAGGAATAGAATTGTCTTTGGGGGTCTCCAGGCTGGTTAACGGGTATGGGTTCACCATTGGCAACCGATATCAATGCAAAGTCGGGACCTTCCCAATTTGCATTTTCCGGGTCTTCCAGGAAAGGTCTCAGCGTGAAACCATCCAGTGGCAATCCATTTCCATTTTTATTGGGATCGGATGGTAAACCGGTCAGATCCACCATCGTGGGATAGATGTCAATCAAAGAGATGGGGTGAGTTACCCGATCACCTTTGTTTTTAGCATCGGGTGTTGCGATTACAAACGGTACATTGGAAGATTCTTCCCATAATGTCCTCTTGCCTTTGTATGCTTTTTCACCAAGATGATATCCGTGGTCGCTGACAAAAACAACGAGTGTGTTGCTGGCATGATCACTTTGAAGAAGTGCATCCAGAACATCGCCCAAAACATCATCAACAAAAGTAACACTGGCCAGATAACCCTGAACCATCTTTTTCCACATATCGGGTTTCGGATGATTGATTAATTTTTGAAAAGACCTGAAACCATTACAACTGGCTGTCTGGCAATCTTCATAAAGCGCTGTTGCAACATCCTCAAGATCGTTGCTGATTACTTCGGGCATGACGATCTCATCAAGTGGATACTTGTCAAAGTACTTTTGGGGTGCATGAAAAGGCACATGTGGTCGGCTCATCCCCACAGCCAGAAAGAATGGTTTTTCATGTTCCCTGCTCAAAACCCTTTTTGCATACTGAGCATTGAGTTCATCGGGCATCAGATCGCGGTCATTATCGTTTTCATAATGGAAGGGTTTCCCGTAGAGTATCCATCCGTCATATCCGGGGGCACCTGTTTCCGGATCAGGCGGATAAGATGGAATATTGGAAAGAGGTCCGAAGCTGCCACCCCAGTGCATCTTTTCGCCAGGTTTTGCCAACACGTCAGGGTGAGGTAATCCCATGGCATGATCGTAATTACCTCTTTCATAACTGCCATCCCAGGCAAAGGGTCCAAAACTGGACTCATATCCAAAAAATGGGATGGTATCATCGCCACGCCATACATCCCAGTCCTCGTGACCATTATGAAAGATCTTTCCTGTGCCATAAACATTGTATCCATGGTCGTAATAATGTTCCATGATGGTTACTGCATCAGTCAGTTTGTCGAATTCACGCCAATGATTTTGCTGTTGCTCGTATCCGAAATATCCTGTTGTATGCGGATAAAGACCTGTGAGAAAACTGGCACGTGATGGACCGCAAAGCGGATTATTGCTGTGGGCGTTGGTAAAGGTTACTCCCATTTCCATCAAACGGTTCATATTAGGGGTTTCAACCTGCGGATGACGATCAAAACCAGCCGCCTCCAACCAGTTGTTCTGATCGTCGGTGATGATAAAGAGCACATTCATGGGTTCTTCAACATTTTTCTCCTCATTGCAGGAAACCATCAATGCCAGGGCAGTTGCTGTATATATCAGTTTTTTATTCGTCATTATGATTCAATTATGCTTTGTTATCAACAATAAGTAATTCTTACTCCTCCTGTTGATATGACATGCTTTTTTGTTTTAAATTCTATTGAATACGCAGGATTACTTCCTGCAGGTCTTCTTTTCTGGATGAGGTGCCGATCATCAGGATAAACTCGCCGGGTTCTACCTTATACTCCATGTTGATGTCGTAAAAGGCGAGATGCTCCGGGGTAATATCATACGCAATGGTTTTGGTTTCTCCCGGTTTTAATGATACCCTTTCAAACCCTTTTAACTCCTTTACGGGACGGGTTACAGAACTCACTTTATCACGCACATATAGTTGTA
>CAYMLS010000433.1:0-3858 GCA_964390665.1 uncultured Bacteroidales bacterium
AAGTATAGCAGCAGCACAACAACTCCGAAGGAGTTGAATATCCAATATTCCACGCAGGAAGGCAAAACATTCAACCACTCTATGGTCGCCGCAAGGTTTTGTGTAGTCGTCCGACGAGCTGGTAGTCGCCGGACGACGGGCAGGCGATATAAATAATTTCCACCCGGCAAGCACACCAGCGGTATGCCATATTTATAGAAAAAACATAAACCAAATACCACATCAACGCTGCACCTGAGAACGGTTGAGAAATCTGATCAGGTTTTGCAGCGCAAGAGATCAAAGATTGAAAAATCATGGAATTCAGTCATCCAATGAGTTGGAAGTCGTCGGATGAATTAAAGCTCGTCCAACCACTGTCTTTAAAATTTTTCTCCCCCATTCCCATTTTTTTCTTAGTTTTACACCTCCAACCAAAACTGGCAGAAAATCACCCGCATTTTCTGCTTTTTCCCTTTTGTATTCCATTCATGTTTCACAATTAAAGCTTTTTGAAAAAATGCACAAAAAAAACAAACTCAACAGAGTTGCCCTTCTTGGGCTGGGAATTTTGCTTATGGTTGGATTTACCCAATGCAACAACACCGGAAAATCTCAAACCAACAAACCCGTTGAACTCAAAATCCTGGACAACGGGTACCTCATGGTTCATATCAAAGACGGTGAAGTGGTAAGGCGCGACGATGGCACAGGTGAGTGCGCCTACATGGGACACTGCCACAGCGCCGATGGCAGCGAAGCCATCTACTACGGTGATCCACTCAATACCGATGATGCCGTGAATACCACAAAATGGGCCATCTCATCACGCAAAGATGACGATTTTGGTAAAGAAGGGGTTACTCCAACAACCATTCACCGTAAAAGCAAACTAAATGGTATGTCTATCTCAAGTTGGAATGAAAATGCCGGCGATTATGTTTACGACATTACTCGTGAGCACTATTTGTATATCCAACTTCCATCAGATCTTAAAGAAAACACTTCCTATACCCTGATAACTGACAGCATTGGTGGACTGGGTCAGCTGGAAATTGACTTCACTTATGATATCTTTGAAAACCGCTCCGAAGCCATCCATGCCAATCTCACAGGATTTACAGGCACCAACCACATAAAAGCCGCCGACCTTTACCACTGGATGGGTGATGGGGGTGCCAGGGATTATTCCGAATTTGAAGGCAACACGGTGTACCTGCTCAATCTCGATACCGACGAACGCGAAGAGGTGGGAACAGTGAAATTCTGGAAAGAAAATGCTGCTGAACTGGAAGGTTACCACCTGGCCAATTCCGATATCTGGAGTATTGATTTCAACGGAAATCACGAAGAGGGCAACTACCGCCTGGCCGTTGAAGGGGTTGGTTGCAGTGACGATTTTCGAATCTCAAACGAGGTGTATGCCGATCCTTTCAGGGTGTCGTTGCTGGGTTTCTTTTACATGCGTCTTGGCCAGGATAGCCCTGACATTGATCCCCGTCCGCGTAAACCGCTTTTTATTCCCGGTGTGGATGGCACCCAGGTTCCCATAGCAACCCTGCATCCTTACCATCCTTTCTGGGAGGACATTCGCCAACGCAAAACCGACCCCTGGGATCACCCGGATGAGTATGAGGATTTTGTAACCGGAAGATACAACGATGATGCATGGGGCGGACACTCCGATGCTTATGATTGGGACAAACGGTTGCCTCACGTTTCCATCGTGTACGATATGTTGTTGCCTTACATCCTGACCGGGGGCGAGATAAAAGATGATGACCTGGGCATTGCCGAAAGTGGCAATGGCATGCCCGATCTGTTGGATGAGGTGCAATATGAGGTGGATTCATGGTTGCGGCTGCGCGATGGAAAAGGGTATGCCCATGGCATCACCTGCCCCTACGATGAGGAAAACCGAATCCGATACCAAAGCGCCAATACCGCTGTGGCAGCATGGGCCAACGCACTCAACAGTGCCATGTTGGCTGAAGCATTCAGAATAGCGGGAGAAAAGGATCTCATGCAGGAATACCTGGACTCGGCAACCGTGGCATTCAATTATGCCGGCAACCTCGACGACCCCATGCTTGATAATTCTGAAAGCGATGGTACAGGAAGGGTAAGAGGACGTGATTTTAAAATGATGGCGGCGGCTTACCTTTACAATCTTACAGGTGACACCAACTACGAAGACATCATGGCAGACGAATGCGTGCTCAACAGGGGACAAAGCACCATAATTGATTCCGACAGACACAATCAAATCTGGGGCGTGGCAGGTTACCTGGCTACACCACAAAAGGTCAACTATCCGGAGCTGCAGCAAAAGATGAAGGAAACCATCATTGCCGAGGCAAAAGAAAAAGAAGCAGGGTTTATGGAAACCCGCCCTTCCCGGCGTGCCACCTGTCAGGAGTCAGGATATTTTACCACACTACAAAACATGCAACGCACCATTATCGCGCATTATGCCACCGAAGATCCGGCAGAAAAGCATTATTTTATGAATGCCATGATCATGGAGTACGACTGGAGCATGGGCAGAAACCCCATCAACACCATCCATATGACCACGGCCTCTACCCCGCTGGAATCAGAAAGAAGCGTGACCCACGCATACACCTCGGGTTACAACGATGGTACACCCGGGCTGCATCCCGGGCACACGCCTTACTGGAACATGAACGACTGGGCACCGGGTATGATCATGGGCAAACCTTCCTGGCTGGCAAGTCACGGATACCCGGAGCAGGCACAATGGCCCAAGAGTGAGCTGGCATTCAACACCGATTACATGTGGTCGCCCACCGAATTCACACCCCAGCAAACCATGCGGGGCAAAACCGCGCTGTACGGGTATTTGTATGGGTTGAGGGGGAAGGAGTAGGAAGTTAATATTATTCCTTTAGCCTGAACAAAGCTGCATTTTCCGCCGGGGATAATTTCACCAACTCGTAGTGTTGTGCCAATTGACCTTTGATCTCCTCATGACCTTCAGAATTCTGGAATTCTCCCCAGCGGTAAACGGCAACGTATTCCACGTTTACCACTTCATCGTTTTTGCTTCTTGAGTAATTTCTCGCATACTGATTAGTTACATCAATGTTTCCGACCATGAGTCTGGGGATGCTGTCATAGTTCCAGACCACGGGGAATTGCCCCTGACATTGAGGATTGCCAAGATTAATTATAGGTTTATCCACTCCCAAATAATTTAGGAAGTGAAGGTCAATCCAATTGGAGGATATTCTTACCGGATAAACGATTGAGTTGGATTCAATATGTTCTTCGAGCGTGTGAACATCTCTTGAAAATTGAGCAAGATCCCTTTGTACTTTTTGTCTGAATCTTGATTGGAAAGTAAATGATACAATAATCAGACCCGCTAAAATAAGGGATAGTTTTCTGGGTAACGGAATGGATGCAACCCAAAGGATAAGAAAATAAAATAAAAAGACAGCCACACGTGAAACAAGATTTCCTGCAGAGACTCTGTCAGGGAAAGCAAGGTAGATGACAAGAAACACCATCATAATTTGCACCCACAGGAATTTTTCTGTAAAAAAGTATTTCCAAATCTTTTTCCTTTTGGTTGTATCCAGTTTTGCATGTAAAATAACTTTATGAACTGCATAATTAATTGCTAAAATGATGGGAATCCAGTAAATATAATTAGAGTATGCTTCTTTGCCCATGTGGTAAGCTATTATAGCTCTGATTCTCACCAGGAAGTTAATTCTTTCATGAAAATTAATTCTGTCTGCTATTACTGTACTGTCAAGACTCATAACATGGGAAATGTAAATTGCAAACAAAACAATAGATGGAAGAGCAATTAAAAACAGTATAAATGATCTGCTTACCAATTCACTTGTT
>CAYMLS010000434.1:0-3829 GCA_964390665.1 uncultured Bacteroidales bacterium
GAATTTAAACTTTCAAAGCTTTAATGGTGAACACTTAAGACCATGATCATCCGACGATTTTTTATACTTCTTGGATTTCTGTTTCCTCTGGTCGGGGCGTTCACCCAAAATCTGAATTCTTTTGACCGGCAAGCGGCCCTTATTGATGCTTCTTTTCGAAAAACAAACCTCATTATCGAATCGGAAAGCGCTTTCTTCAATGTATTGGTGGTTAGGAATATGGGTGATTCCCGGGAAACCGTCTTCGTAAATATCAATGTCCCGCTCGGGTGGTCGGTGATGGATTCCGAAACCCTCTCTTATGATATCCAACCCTCCGATTCTGTCCTGATTCCTGTAAGGGCTGCCCCATCCAGGGAGGTTGAAGGAGAGATCGGATACTCTGTGATCGCAGCTGTTACCGACAGAAACGGTGATACCTATACCAATGCCTATTGTTTTGTTAAGATACCCAAAGAATCTGATTTCAGGTTTAGACCCCTGACAAGGGTCTCTTTTTTCGATCAGCAAACAGGAAATACTGAACTGTCTTTTCTGCTCTCAAACAGGGGCAACGTCAATGAATTGGTCTATTTGAATTTTCGAAGTACCAATAATATCCTGCTGGAGGGGGAAAAAGAAAATTTACTTTCCATGGATATCATGGTGGATGCACAATCTGATACTACCGTGGTTGTTCCTGTAACACTTAATGAAAGGGACGTGGCTTACTCCGGGAGTTTATACCGTGCCGACCTGGAGGGATATACCGAGGACTTTGAATTTGCAACCTCCTTCTGGTTTAACAAACTTTCCAACACACATAAATACCTGATCCCGGAATCGGAAAAGATGCTTGTGGCGGAAATTGCTGCACAAAACCTGCTCAGCAATCAACCAGCCAATCTTGCAGGTGGTGTGAAGGGGAATATCCTTTTCTCTGATAACAGAGATCTCAATTATGTTTTCTACCGATATGGTGCAGGACCTGCTGATCAGCTGCTCAGGTATTCGCGTACGAAGATCGAATACAATTCTCCGTTGATGAATGCTACCGTTGGCGATGTTTCATTTCAACAACTGAAATACGGCGGTGGAAAAGGAGTGATGTTTTCCTACAGGTTTGCCGATGCTGTAAAACTATCGGTAATGGGTAATCAGAATTTATTCAGACCCATCACCAATTATGCTGCCATCATAGAGGAAAATACCACGCCCTGGCGCCTTTCTTCCTTTTATGCCCATAGCCGCAACAGTGTGTTTGACAATACAGCACATGTAGGAGGAGCGGGTGCTTTTATCAGTCTGTTCTCTAATCATACGCTGCGCATCAATACCGGATTAAGCAGCGTGACCTACACTGATAATAACAACAGTCAACTGGGGTACGGACTGAATCTTGAGTACTATGGCAAGATCAATAATACAGTTATCAGAATTAGAGAACAGTATGGGTCATCCTATTATTACGGGCATTACTCCGGAAGGCATAACCTGACCGCCAGACTTTTTCACACCATATCCGAGGAGTACCAAATTGAATATAACCTCAATGATTACAGCTACCGGCCCCTCATAGAATCAAACCAGGGGATTAATGATCAAAGATACACTCAGCACCTTCAGTCCAATCTGCTGCTCAGAAGACGCTTGAACAGCAACCTCAGCCTTTATGCAGGTCCCGTTTTTGAAAGAAAAGCCACCAATATCTTCTTCCTGTTTGATGAAGATGATTCTTTCGTGACAAACGCTGCCAAATTAAACCTTGGCGGCAGGATCTCCGATGGTAACGGTCTCAATTTCAGCCCCAACCTTACTTTGGGCTATACATTTGTCACCGATTATTCAACACCCCAATCAGATCTTTTTACCGCCAATCTTGAATCCAGATCCAAACAAATATTTAATACGCACCTGAGTATGAACCTCAGAAAGGATTACTGGGGAGCCTATGTCAATTATTTTTATGGACCTTTTTCAGTGAATCAGGAAGTTTCGCAGTTCTATTACAATATCTCATCTCACTCAATCAGAGTAATGCCATACCTGGAAAGGTATATATACAAGGATGTGATGAAACTTTCCTCACGTGTAGGACTGCTTTACGATTTTGGTTTCAGAACCAACCGATTCAATATCAATAACCAACTGGATATTTTTCTGAAAAATGACTTCACCATCAATCTGCTGAATACCTTTTCATATCAACTTACAACAGACCAACTTACCGACGACAGATATTCGTATTCCAACAATTATTTTGAAGTAAGACTGGTGAAAGAATTTAACTGGAATCAACCCCGGATCAAATACCATGACCTTACCCTCAACCTTTTTAAAGACCTCAATGGCAACCTGATAAGAGACTTTAACGAACCGGGGGTGAAAGATATTATGGTGAGCATTACCAGCATTGAACCTTTTGAATATGATAATTATGATGTGGATTATAATTATTCCGGAAATATGGTATCTGTGCAGCTGCTTACTGGAATGGATGGTGAGATCACCTATGAAAATCTTACCCGTGGACTTTACCGTGTTGAACTGAAAAATATCGGCAAAGAGCAGGATAAATTCTTTCCCGATCAAAATGAATTCATTGTCAATGTTAATGAAAACAAAACAGAGTTTATCCCCTACCTGGAAAGAAACAGGATATTTGGTAAAATCGTGATGAACCGAAGCAAATTATCAAACCTTGGTCGCATTGAACTGGGCAATATAAAAATAACTGCTGTAGACAGTCAGGGTCGGTCAGTTTCCACCCTTACTGATAATGATGGAAGTTTTGAAATGTATGTACCAAGTATCGACAGTTATGTCGTTTCGGTGAACAATATTTTTCAGGAGC
Organism: uncultured Bacteroidales bacterium; assembly: GCA_964390665.1. Classification (GTDB taxonomy): domain Bacteria; phylum Bacteroidota; class Bacteroidia; order Bacteroidales; family UBA7960; genus SKVR01. The sequence goes on from CAYMLS010000434.1 coordinate 2,834, forward strand.
ATTTTGATCTCAGGCAAAACAATTTTCGCGCTGATCTGAATGGATTCAAGCAATTTGAAGTTACTTTTGTATTTGATGAGATACGCAGAACCATTGAATTCTCCCCACCGGAAATCAATGATACACCTTCAGAAATGAGACGTCTGGGGCGCACCAACCTTTCGGGGCTGGTAAGGGATGCATCTACCTTGCAACCCATCAGGGCTGAAATTGAAGTGGTTGATACCAAAACTGGTAATACCATTGCCAGCACTGTAAGCGATCGCTCTTCAGGAAGATACAGCACCAGCTTCTCTACCGGCGACAGGTATGTGCTCATGGCATCTGCCAATGGGTATTGGTTGAATACACAGCGTCTGATACTTGACCAATTTCTTACCATACAGGATGTGGAAAGGGATGTGCTGCTCGAAAGAATAACCCTTGGATCAAGGTTGCAACTCAATAATCTTCAGTTTGAAATGCGAAGCAGCCAAATACCCACTGAGGCATTTCCCGAACTCGATCGTTTGATAGAACAACTCAAACAAAACCCCAATGTGCAGATACGCATTGAAGGACATACTGACCCGCTGGAACAACTTGAGAACAGCCAACTTTCGCTGGAAAGGGCGATGGCTGTCAGAAATTACATGATTGAAAACGGATTTAGCAATATTGAAGTTGAAGGACTTGGGGATTCACAACCCATTGCTCCCAATAACAATGAAAACAACAGAAGCAGAAACCGCAGGGTGGAGATCATCATTACTGACCGGTAGTATTTTATCTTGAACAGGATGAAAACATGAACCCGGGCATGACAAAAATTTTGACACACTCGCGCATGATTATAATTCGTGGCAATGTAAAGCATGCAGTCAGACTGTTAGCGAGCTCTCCCGCATAGACGGGACAGGCTATCTGACCGCTTTAATAAAATTATAACCAGATGAACCGAACCATGACAAAATTTTTGACACACACGCACATGATTATAATACGCGGCATGTAAAG
>CAYMLS010000435.1:0-3809 GCA_964390665.1 uncultured Bacteroidales bacterium
TGATAAGGCAATTTTGATTGTTTAGATTCCTCACTTCACTTCGTTTCGTTCGGAATGACAGACAGTTATGTGAAAAACTAATGAAATTCTTGTCATTTCGACCGGAGGGAGAAATCTGAAATTTTTACCAGGATCCAATGAATATCTATGATCAATTTTTTCATTCATATACGATATATTTTTATTTTTGCAAAGTTTTTTTGTTGTGAAACTATAAAAGTTAAAATCAATGAATGCATTTAAAAATAATCGTTACTTGCTTATCATTGCCGCAATTATTGTTCTGCAGGGATGCTCGGTGTCATCACGGTCAATGAAAACACCTAATTATCATATAGAATTTTATAAAAATGATTTTGAGTATTCTCAGCAAGTTTCTGCCGAGGCAACTTCTGTGAGAATATTGTGTATTGACTGGCAACGTTTTTTAAATTGGGAGACAGGAAATATTAGTTCCGACCGATTCAGAGATGATTCACAAAATGTAATGGTTTCCGGAAATATAATTGCTGATCCGGTAGTGGGTGTGGTTTCGGCCATTATTCCGGTTGTGGGAGATTATGGTAAGGGCAAAGTAAGTGCCTATGCTTTGCACCATTTAATGCAGGAGAATCCTGGTTACGATGTTGTGATTTATCCGCAATATGAAACGCAACGGTTTTTTGTACCTTTGTTTTATTCTAAAAGAACAGTAACGGTAACTGCCCGTTTGGGAAAAATCAAATAAAAATGTTGTCCATGAATATACAAACCTCTGTTTTTGATCCAGGTAGCGCACGAAGATACCTGCTCTTTTTTCTTGTATTGTATGTGGTCTCCTGCGCATCACCATCGCGTAATAACGAGGATGCAAATTTGTTAACAGTGAAAAGGGTTGTTGATGGTGATACTTTTTGGGTAGATGACGGAACAGAAAAAGGGATGAAGGTAAGGTTGATCGGAGTTGATACACCTGAAACCGTGCATCCGCAAAAACCAGTAGAGTTCTTCGGTAAAGAAGCATCTGATTTTGTTAGGAAACTGTTGGAAGGTCAAAAAGTGAAACTGGAATATGATGTGCAGGAAAAAGATCATTACGGACGAGCCCTTGCTTATGTCTATTTGGAAGACGGAACATTTTTAAATGCCGAACTCGTTAAGAAAGGGTATGCGCAGGTAATGACCGTTCCGCCCAATGTTAAATTCTCAGACCTGTTTCTTGATCTGCAAAAGGATGCAAGAGAAAGAAATCTCGGACTTTGGAACGAATAATTTTGATTGGAAGACTGCTTAACAGGTTTGTCAGAAATTGATCATCTTATTAAAAAACCATCAACATTACAATGAGAAAAATTATTTTCCTTATCCTCACGCTGCCAATTACAACAATTTTTGCACAACACACCATTACGGGTACATTCCCCAACCATGCCAATGAGCAAATAGTGTTGGAAGGATTCGACGGTTTTAGCACCTATACCATCGACAGTGGTCTGTTTGACGAAAATGGTTCTTTTATGCTCAGTTATTCTCCGCAGGATCATGGGATGGGTTATCTCATGGCAGGAGAAAACAATAGGGAAGAGAACAAACCTTTTATCATTGTCCTTAGTGGTGAAGATATTCGATTAGAGGGCAAAGTATTGAGTATGCCTGAAACCATTGAAATCGTTGCTGGAAAGCAGAATCAGATTTTCGGGCAATATGCAACAGAACATCCCCGAAGGGAGCAGGCTTTGAGTGCCTGGATCTACCTGGAAAAGATTTACCGGCAGGATTCACTTTTTTCTGTTCATGAAAATCCCCAAACTTCCATAGAAGCAGAAAAGCGGCGAATCAGGGAAGAAGATGCCTCTTTTTTGTCTAATCTTGATCCGGACTCTTACATCAGTTGGTTTCTGCCTGTTCGAAAACTGGTAAGTTCGGTATCTACCATCGCCCAATATCGTACCGACGAGATACCTGCCACTATCAAAGCATTCAGAGAGTTGGATTACACCGATCCACGATTGTATAAAAGTGGTTTGTTAAGGGAAACGATCGAGGCGCATTTTTGGTTGATTGAAAACAGTGGTCGTTCCCTCGATTCGGTTTTTGTAGAAATGAATATTTCTATCGACTATATGATCAGAAATCTGATGTCGTCAGAGCAGAAACTGAATGAGATCGCGGATTACCTTTTTCATCTGCTGGAAAAACGAAGTTTGTTTGGTTCATCGGAATATCTGGCTCTGAAGTTACTGAACGAAGCAAATACGCTCATTCATGATAAACTTGCCGCTCAGCTGGAGATTTACAGAACCATGAAAAAAGGGAATACAGCTCCGGATATTATTTTTGCAGGAGATCTTTTTAAAAATGGCGAGGTTTTAGAAAAAACCGGTCGTTTGTCAGATATCGATGCCGATTTTACTTTGCTTGTATTTGGTTCGGCATGGTGCCCCATGTGTGCAGAAGAACTATTACAAATAGATGCCTTCTATGACAGATGGAATTCGGTGGGTATGGAAGTGGTTTACATCTCTCTGGATGAAGAAAAAGAGGAATTTAAGGAGTCTGCCTCAGGTTTCCCTTTCCTTAGTTTCAGCGATTATCAATCATGGGAATCTGCTGCTGTAAAAGACTATCATGTATTTGCCACGCCAACCATGTTTTTACTGGACCGCGGTCAGCAAATCATTTTACGACCAAATTCTGTAAAACAGATGGATGCCTGGGTGGACTGGGTGCTGGTGCAGGGAAACTGATTCTTTTCAGCAGGAAAACTCATGATCTCCATTCCTTTGTGCTTATTAAAGAAAGCATAAGGTGCAAGGCAGGCGATGATGGATAAATGGGATTTACAAAACGTAAACTCCCTGGATTTTAAAACCACGCAAGCCTTGAACCCGACAATTACAGTTCCGTTGATTTAAAGGAAAAATACGCATCAACGAATGAACCTCTTTCGCCGTTTTGCCGAAATTGTCAACAGTATTGTTTCTCACATGATCTTTTTGCGACAGCACCATTTTTATTCATCCTGTTTCTCTTTCTTACCAGGTTTTCAGCAATGGCCTTGACAATGAATCTGTAGCAGGGAATCAGGATTCCATTTGCCCCTTTTCGCCCGAAAAGTATTGTTGCTTGTGCTTAAAAAGTACATTGAATGTGGTGAGAGAACCGTAGCAGCGTGTAATGTATTGCTGAAGATTTACTTTTTCTTCATCACTCATGGCATCGTTGGCATTGATCCGTTGCTCCAAAACCCTTAAACGGTCGCGTACCATGACGATTTTATGGAAAAGTTGATCAATGCTGATCTCTTTGGGTTTGAGGTTTGGGTCGGCCGGTTTCAGGATCATGGTTCCCCTTTTCCATTTATCTCCCAGTTCAACGATCTCGGGAAAATCGGCATATCTTTTTAAAACCGTGGTGAAAACCTTTTCAAGATCCTGCAGGCTAATGCCCGATCCTGCACCACCACTTTGCTGTGCATCCAGGTTTGAAGGTTCCAACAGTTTTAATCCCTGGAAAGATACAGCGATGTCTTTATCGCCGCGATTCAAAAAAAATATGGTATAAGTAGTAAGATTTATTTTGGTAATGATACCGGTGCCAAACTGTGGGTGTTCTACTTTTGCTCCGATTTGAAACTGATCTGTATCCATAGTAATTTGTAATTATAAAGTTAAAAAAGGAAGGTGAAAAAAGTCTGGTTTAAAAATACAAAAAATGGTATATGCTTTTTGAGAAAAATCTCCGAAAGTTAACAGAACTTATTTTATCCGGGAAATACTGGTTTTTCCAAACGTATAATAATCATTGTTTTCACGCAAACCTGAAGCAGA
>CAYMLS010000436.1:0-3784 GCA_964390665.1 uncultured Bacteroidales bacterium
ATCGACTGTTTTGAAGGCGAGCCCAACGCAGCAATTGGCGTTTTCTTGCAAGCAATATTTAATTTATATTTTTTGTAAAACAAATTGATGCCTCAAAGCATTTGTATTTTGATTATTCTGCGCTTGTGTCAGGTAGTTTTTCGCGTCAAACATTTTTCCATGATGGATTTTAGAAAGTAGTATTTAAGTCTTTTAATATCAAAATGAAACAGAGAACAGAGAAAATTGTAAAATCAGGTTTTTTTGAAACTTTGATCACCATATTGATTTTACTGAACAGCATACTCATTGGTGTTGAAACTTCGTTTGAGAACAAAATAATTCACTCCATACAGGTTGCCATTACTTATGTTTTTGTTGTTGAAATAATCCTGAGATGGATCAGCCGAGACAATGCAGTAAAATTCTTTAAAGATGGATGGAATTTGTTCGATCTGAGTATTGTGTTGGTATCCCTTATTCCGGAATATCTTTTTGCGGACTCCAACCTCCTCACTGTTATAAGGGTTTTGAGGGTTTTTCGAATATTACGATTGCTCAAAACATCCAGTGAGATAAAACTCATCGTTTCTGTTTTATTCCGCTCGCTAAGTGCTCTTACCTATAATGCTCTTTTCTTTACCATTTTCATGTATTTATTTTCTGTGATCGGTGTTACTATCTTTCAGTTACCGGATCCGGATAATGCCTCTCCTGAAATGCTTTTAAAGATTGAGCAGTTTTATGCCATGGCACCAAATGCACCCGTGGTATCACCCGATCCTTACGGTGATTTGGGTGAATCAATGTTTACTCTGTTCAGAATCCTTACCGGAGAAGACTGGACGGATATAAGGTATAATCTTGTTGCAGCAAGTGATCTGGGATTGATCGATTCTTCACCTGCCAAAATCACTTTTTTTCATGTAATATGGTATATTCTTTCTGCTTTTTTACTTATCAACCTGGTTTTAGGAGCTATTCTGAACAATTATAATGTAATAATGGAAGAAAACCGAAGAGCGAAAGAGAAAAAAGAGAAGGAACTTTTGAATCGGTAATTCTGTTCAAAGAAAAAAGGACGTTCATAGCAATTATATGAGACGTCCTTTCTTGATTTTAGTAACGTTGATCTTAGTTTTGGTTAGAAAATACTATTTTGCCCTGGTTTTCATCAATGATTATTTTACCGTCTTTCTGTACTTTTCCGGCAAGTATATCTCTGGATAGTACATTCAGTACATGTTTCTGGATGGCTCTTTTTAACGGGCGGGCACCATATTGTGGGTCGAATCCCGCCTGGGCGATCCATCTTTGTGCCTTTTCGGTTATATCCATTTCAATGCCGTTTTCGGCAAGCATCTGTTTCACGTTTTCCATCTGGATGCGAACCACATCTGCAATTTCGTCAAGGTTCAGGGGTTTGAACATGATGATCTCATCAATACGGTTGAGAAACTCAGGGCGAATTGTTTTTTTCAACAACTGCGATACCTCTGATCTTGTTTTCTCCCATATCTCATCTGCATTTTCATCATTTATCTTCTCAAAACTTTCCTGTATGTAGTTTGATCCAAGATTGGAAGTCATAATGATGATGGTATTTTTGAAATCGGCAGTCCTTCCTTTATTGTCCGTTAATCTTCCTTCATCGAGAACCTGCAGTAGAATATTGAATACGTCGGGGTGTGCTTTTTCGATCTCATCCAACAAAATAGCGGAATAGGGTTTACGACGCACACTTTCCGTTAGCTGGCCGCTTTCTTCATACCCAACATAACCGGGAGGGGCGCCAATAAGTCTGGAAACGGTGTGCCTTTCCTGGTATTCCGACATGTCTATCCGCACCATGTTGGATTCATCATCAAAAAGAAATTCTGCCAATGCCCTTGCCAATTCTGTTTTTCCCACACCGGTGGTACCCAAAAAGATAAAGGATCCGATGGGTTTGGCGGGGTCCTGCAGACCGGCACGGCTTCTTCTGATGGCATCTGAAACCGCCTCAATGGCTTCCTGCTGCCCAACAACTCTTTTGTGTATCTGATCTTCAAGGTGAAGGAGTTTTTCCCGTTCGCTTTGCAACATGCGGCTCAGCGGTATGCCTGTCCAGCGCGAAACTACGTCGGCAATGTCTTCAGCGGCAACTTCCTCTTTGATCATTGCTTTTGATGTTTGCATTTCCTGCAGTTTCTGGTTGTATTCCTGTAGTTTTTTTTCTGCTGCCTGCAGGTGTCCGTAGCGGATTTCTGCTACTTTTCCATAGTCACCGCTGCGTTCTGCCTTTTCTGCTTCAAGTTTTAATTCTTCCAGGGATTTTTTCTGGTGCTGTATCCCGTCGATGATCTCTTTTTCGCTTTTCCATCTTGCCTGAAGGTTGTTGCGCTCTTCATACAAATTGGCAAGTTTTTCATTCAGATCCTGTAGTTTGATCTCGTCGTGCTCTCTTTTGATGGCTTCTTTTTCAATTTCCAGTTGTCTGATTTTTCTTTCTGCTTCATCAAGTTCTTCAGGCACCGAGTTCATCTCCAGGCGCATCTTTGCTGCAGCCTCGTCGATCAGGTCAATGGCTTTGTCGGGTAAAAAACGGTCGGATATATATCTTTGCGACAAGTCAACGGCGGCAACAATTGCTTCATCTTTGATCCTTACCTGGTGATGGGTTTCATATCTTTCCTTTAGTCCTCTGAGGATCGAAACGGCATCTTCGCGGTTGGGTTCATCCACCATCACGGTTTGGAATCGTCTTTCCAGTGCTTTATCTTTTTCGAAATAGCGCTGATATTCTTTTAATGTGGTGGCTCCGATGGCACGCAATTCGCCTCTGGCCAGCGCCGGTTTGAGGATGTTTGCTGCATCCATGGCGCTTTCTCCACCACCGCCTGCGCCCACAAGGGTATGGATCTCATCGATGAACATAACGATCTCACCTTCAGCAGAAACCACCTCTTTGATCACTGCTTTTAGTCTTTCCTCAAATTCACCTTTATATTTGGCACCGGCGATCAATGCACCCATATCAAGACTGTAAATCTTTTTTGATTGCAGGTTTTCGGGTACATCCCCGTTGATGATACGGTGTGCTATTCCTTCAGCAATGGCCGTTTTACCTACACCAGGTTCGCCGATCAGGATAGGGTTGTTCTTGGTGCGTCGGGAAAGGATCTGCAGTATTCTTCTGATCTCTTCGTCGCGTCCGATCACCGGATCTAATTTGCCCGATTGTGCCAATTGATTCAGGTTACGCGCATATTTGTCAAGTGAATTATAGGTCTCTTCTGCCGATTGACTGGTTACCCTGGATCCTTTGCGGAGCTCGTGGATAGATTTCTTCAGGTTATCTTCTGTCAGCCCATTATCTTTGAGCAATTGACCGATGTTGTCCTTGTTTTTCAACAACGCCAGCAAAAGATGTTCGATGGAGACGAAATCATCTCCGAATTCCTTTAAATAGTTGATGGCATTTTGTAATACCTTTCGCGAATCCTGCGATAAATAGGCTTCGCCACCGGATACTTTTGGATATGAATCGATCATGCGATCAAGAACCTGGGTAAAGTTGGGGATATTCACCTGGTTTTTTTTCAGCAAATACGGACTTACATTGTCGTCAACCGTTAAGATCCCTTTGAGTAAATGCCCGGGTTCAACCGCCTGATGTTCTGATGCAACAGCAATTTCCTGTGCCTTTTGAACTGCTTCCTGCGACTTTGTTGTAAAGTTATTTATATTCATGGTATTTTTTGGTTTTGCTAATTAGTGTCAGCAAGAAAACTCCTACTTTTTGTGTCTTTGATAAGAAATCGTC
>CAYMLS010000437.1:0-3773 GCA_964390665.1 uncultured Bacteroidales bacterium
ACTCCGAAGGAGTTGAATATCATATCCAATAACCCAAGAAGGAAGGCAAAACATTCAACCGCTTTGTGGTTTCCGCAAGGTATTTTGTAGTCGTCCGACGAGCTGGAAGTCGTCGGACGACGGGCAGACGGGATTGGAGGGGCGGGGAAACGGAATTGCAAATTCCGCTTAGCCGGGGCACGTGGTTGGACGACTTCCAGTTCGTCCCACCACTAAAAACCGAAAACGCAATGAAACGGAATTACAAATTGCGCTTAGCCGGGGGAAACAGAAAGCAAATTTAAACAAGATAATCGATAAACTATCGATTATGTGTGAATTTTTTGCTAATTTTGTTTTATATGTATCTGTACACAATTCACACCATCTAAAATGGAAAAACTCAAACAACTTGGAAATACACCCGTTGATTTTTATACATTATCAAATGTATTGAAAGAATACAAGTATCCTGCTGATAAGTTATCGGCACTGGAAAAAAACCATACGCTCATACGGTTGAAAAAAGGTCTTTATGTGGTTTCTGATCAAATAAGCGGGCAGAATATTTCAAGGGAACTAATTGCAAACCATCTGTATGGTCCTTCTTATATTTCATTTGAGTATGCCCTTTCATGGCACGGTTTAATCCCGGAACGTGTGCATATGATAAGGTCTTTGACAACCAAACGCTCAAGAGTTTTTTCCAACCCGTTAGGCCGGTTCGAATATGTTACCGCCGGAAAAGATTATTTCTCAATAGGAATAAAACAGATTACCAACAAACAGCATTCTGCTTTTCTCATCGGATCCCCGGAAAAGTCCTTATGCGACATGATCGTATTTACACGGAATCTTAGAATACAATCGGTAAAGGCGATCAGAGAATACCTGCAAGAGGACCTTAGAACAGATGTGGAAGAAATGGCGAAATTTGATCTGAGTATTATTGAGCAGTGTTTGCAATACAGTAAAAAGAAAAATGAACTGAGATTTTTACTTCAATACCTGAAATTACAATGAGTTTATTTAATCAAATGTTGGCTGCATATACCATTAAAACAGAAGATGACCAGATAAACGCATCCCGTGAGATCATGCAAAAAATTGCTTTGGCAGGTTTATACCGTGGCGGTTTCTTCAATAAAGCAGCATTTTATGGTGGAACATGCCTGCGTCTCATTCATGGATCGGAAAGATTCTCGGAAGACATGGATTTTTCTCTTCTTGAGGGAGTTGATGATTTTAACATTTCAGACTACTTCAAAAATGTTATCGATGAATTTAGCCTTGCAGGAAAGGAAGTGGTTATCGAGAAAAAAAAGAAATCATTGAAATCTCAGATCGAGTCTGCATTTTTAAAGGAAGGAACTGAAATATACGATCTTAGTTTTTCAACGCAGCGAAAGATTAAAATCAAGATTGAAGTAGATACGAAACCGCCAGGTAGTTTTGATACAGAGTATAAATTGCTGTTACAACCTTTTGCCTTTATGGTAAGGTGCTTCACACTGCCATCTTTATTTGCAGGTAAGATGCATGCTCTGTTATTCAGAACCTGGAGAAACCGTGTTAAAGGTCGTGATTGGTACGATCTGGTCTGGTATGTGCAAAAAGGTATTTCTCTTCATATTAATCACTTCTACGAACGCGCGAAGCAAACAGGTGATTTGACAGACTATCCTGCAGTCAGCGTATTAAAATCATTACTCCACCAAAAGATAGAGAACAGTTCAATTGAGATGATCAAGGCAGATATCGCGCCTTTTATAAAAGACTCAGAGGAAACACAGATTTATTCCAGGGACTTTTTCCACCAATTGGCGGATATGATCAAATGGGAAGCATGAGAATGGAAGAGTTTTTATCCTTTTTCTTTTGGGGATTCCGTATATGATAATTTGTAAACCAACCAACAGAATATACCAGACAACCTAACCGGTGGTCGGACGACTATAGTTCGTCTGACCACTGAAAAATTAACCGCGTAACAATGTTGTTTTAGTTGAAACCAGAAATTGTGTTGTGTAGTCGTCCGACGAGCTGGAAGTCGTTGGACGACGGGGCAGCCGGGATTGAAGGTGCAGGGAAACGGAATTGCAAATTCCGCTTAGCCGGGCATGCCCTGTCCCTACAATGGTTGGACGACTTCCAGTTCGTCCCACCACTAAAAACCGTCAGAATAAAACCATAAGTCCGAAGGACTTCAATGTGATTAACCCCGGGTTGCAACCCGGGGATGGAAGCATAGCAGCAGCCCACCAACTCCGAAGGAGTTGAATATCAAATCCAATTACCCAATAAGGAAGGCAAAACATTTAACCGCTTTGTGGTTGCCGCAAGGTATTGTGTAGTCGTCCGACGAACGGGAAGTCGTCGGACGACGGGCAGACGGGATTGGAGGGGCAGGGAAGCGGAATTGCAAGTTCCGCTTAGCCCAGGATAAGAATAAATGCAGACCTTCCATCCACAGGAAAAGACCTGAATGCACCATTAAATCTTCCTGACAAAAAAACATTCAATACAATCTGATCCCTTTGCCCATCTATTTTGCTGGCAGGATTCACCAATTCAACTCCCAAACATTATTGATGCAATAGTTACAGGTATTCACGATTTATGAAGCAAAAGATTTAATTTGGAAAACTTTCAATTCACCGCTGTAATTCATTGAACGCTTATTTTTGCCGTCAGAAAAATCTAAGTAGGGACACTGATAATTACCGGCATTAGGATACAAAATACACCGGCCAGGGTAATCACCGATAGCCACAGGCAATACGACACAGACAAAAGGTACCCGGCGGGGTGCGATAATCAATGTGTTAAAAACAATCGACAGGATTGAGTAATTTGGGTAGGACTAAAGATTTTTAAGCAAATCCTCTGGTACAATTTTTTTGATCCCTTCAACATTAAAATCTTTGTCAAAGGTTACTATCATCATATCGTATTTCTGAGAAACGGTTAGTTGGTAAGCATCGTCAAAATCAAGTCCGAATTTTTTTATATTTGATATTATTTCGCCAAAGTCATGAGGAGTAAGTGAGATTTGCTCTATAAAACCATTGAAGAATAAGTCATTTATAAATTTTGCAAGAACATCAGTTCGTTTGAGTTTTGCCAAAATGACTCCAATAGAGTGTAACGAAAAATCACTTATAAAAAGTTGGTCTAACGGAATATTTTCAAGTAAACCGGAAACAACTTCAGACTTTTCCTGGTCTAATAATCTTTCGAGCCATATATTCGTGTCGATAAGATATCTTATTTTTACCTCCATTCCAATGCTTTCTTTTGTAATTCTATAGCATTGTAGTTTTCCCCTTTTAATCCTCCAGCCCAATCCTGGGTTAATTTGCCTGATTTTTTGGTAGTTCTCCTGTTGATCAGGTAGTCCAGATAATGGTCTAACTCCTCTATCAATGCAGGAGATAAATGATGGATCTTACTCTCTATGTCTTTTATTGTTTTCATCTGTTTATAATTTGATTAAATAGGTCAGACATATCTAGCCAACAATAGCCATCCCAGGTTTTTGGAAATTATTACGTAAAAAGAATCAACCGCTAGTTTATCAATAGTATTGTCATGACCCGGTTCATGAAGCAAAGATAGTGAAAATAGAGGAATAATTATATTGTTGCTAATTTTAGAAGCCCCTTGATGGGCAATATTTTATAAGTCGTCAGCCGGGATTGAATCCGCAGAACGAGCGCGTGGTCAGACGACTTCCAGCTCGTCCCACCACTAAAAACCGAAAACGCAATGAAACGGAATTACAAATTACGGTT
>CAYMLS010000438.1:0-1142 GCA_964390665.1 uncultured Bacteroidales bacterium
GAAATATCTCAACGATACGTTGAACCGAGTTTACAACAGATTGATAGTAGGGTTTCATACTCGATGTACCATCAATAACAAATACAACGTTTATGTTTCTTATTCTTTGAATGATCTCATTTAAACTTTGTCTTACATCAATATCTATATCTTGCCCAATTGTACCTGTTTCGCTTGTGAGCTCACCCATTACCATGATCTCATAAATATTGGCACCTTCATCACCTACAACAGGGAACCTTCTCCAATATCCGTTTTTTCTTTCTGCAATTCCTCCCTGCTTGCTCCATAGATCGTCATCCCAGGTTATTTCGCATCCCGAAGGATTTATTCCTGCCCTGAAATCTCTGGCACATTTATCGGGTTGATGACCCTGTGCCTGTTCAAATATGCTGGCGCGGATATTTTTCCTCATCCTTTCATCGATGGCACCTTCTTTATAATTGGGTTCAATGGCTACGCGATGATCCCACTCCAGAACTAGGTCCAAATCAACCCAACCAATGAGCAGACCGGTTGATTCATTACTTCTTTGATCGCGTGGATTAAAATCAGGAGTTCTGCCAAGCAAAACTGAATTATGACGGGGTGAGTATTTATAAATATAAAAAATCTCAAACAATCTTGCCTCATAATCAGTTGGTGTTTGCAGGGATGGATCTCTGTAAGAGACGATCTTTTTATAACTAACATCTCCAGTGGTTATCGCTTTTGTTGTGTTCATGATCATTCCCTTTAAAGATATTTTGGTTTCGGGATTGGAAAAACATCTTCGCCACATCAATACATCCTCCTTTCTGACCCATCCATATATTTCAGCATTACGACTTAATTGGAAGTCATCTCTTCGATCGTCCTTAGCAATTCGTAAGTAGTTACCCTGTTCTTCAATAACCCAGAATATTTCGCCAAATCTTAGTGTTCTACCTCGACTCGACGATCCTGGTGATGGAGATACATTGGCATTTTCGTGGTCTGCCATTACAAACCATGGAGATATTACATCCCTATCTCTTTCACTTACCGGACTGGTATCTATGTTTTTAAAAGGTTCATTGTATTTTAAAGGAGTGAACAGAATATTTTGCGATTGTAAATCAGGGATGCAAATGCCAAACATAACTAGGAAAAATACTTTACAG
>CAYMLS010000438.1:1152-3744 GCA_964390665.1 uncultured Bacteroidales bacterium
ATGATCCGACGGGCTACGTTCCGCTCGTTGTACATCGGAAGCTGGATGGTGACGGTGTTCTTTAAAAAATAATAGAAAAAGCTGATGCTCAGATACTTTCTTTCTTTGTTAGCGAACTGAAAATGTTTGTATGTATCAGTTAAACATCCATAGATTTTTAAAAATATATGTAGAATACGATTTTCTGTAATATAAAAATCTAAGTTTATTCAATTTTTCAATTTTTAATTTTCATAATATCGATATATTGAAAATAAAAAAGTAAACCAATGCTTTATGGATCTGCATCATCCATGATGTTTTTATAGATGTAGTATTTATTTGGTTTCTTTACACGAAAATCTGTATATATATTAATGGATATATCTCTTACTTCTATTGTGCTCATATAATCTGAAATGAAAGGGTCAACCAGATATTTTGAAAGAATGTGGAAGTTTATTTCACCTAGATAAAAATGTAGTATTAATGACATTTTTGACATGTTTTCTGGCATTTGTCTTTTTATAAGATTCTTTAACCTCCTCAGTTCTAAAGAAGGTATAGGTGGTTGGGTAATAGATACGAATAACTTATTATAAAAACTACTTAAATCCTCAGGTGATGTTATGATCATGGGGCTTTGGGGAGCGTAATAATACAATAGAAAATCCTTGTTCTCATTGGTAATGTGGTCCAGCGGATTCTTTATTTCCCTCAGGTTTTTTATACCACCGCTCGTCTCTACATAAAAAACATGATACTCTTTCACAGGGTGAATCTCAATGGAATATCTGATTGATTCTCCTGGATGAAAAAATATAGAAATTTCTTCCTTATCTTCCCATATCGAATCTTTCTCATTTTCAATAATCAAAATATTTTCCTGAAATCGGTTTAGAAAAATAACTTCTATACTCCCCAAATTTATGCTTTCCTCTAAAGATTTTTTTAATACCTGGTTTATTCCGTGAACAGTTGCATTTTTTAATTCCCTGATACCTTTTTTTTGATCAAATATCTCGAAATCGTACTTTAATAATTTTATGTCTTTAACCGTTAGTATATCTTCGGTTTCCGGATTTATACTTGTTTTATCGGTGCTTTTTATTTCACTTTTTCGACGTTCTGTATAATGCGACATTTCTAATATCCATCTTATGCTGTCTGATTGGTTTTTGTAAGTCTGATCTTGTGTGAGTACCGATATTTTTGTTTCCAGAATATGATCATCGGTTACAGTTCCAGAATTACTAAATTGGTTAAGATGGGTAATGTCGCATCTAACAGAGGAGATAAAAAACAAAAGGAGTAGCGAATTTATGTATAATGCTTTTTTTGTCATTTTTTTATTATTAAAAAGATACTGCCAGTCCCATTCCAAGATACAAACTACTATAAGTTAATTCATAATTTTCCAATAGTGGAAAATATCGGTATACCTCGTTTTGAATGCTAAATTGGTTTGCTGATGAATTAGAAAAAATATGATGGAAATGGTAAGATGCACGATATTGTAAAACCAGAATATCTTTATGAAGGTTAAAATTGAACACTGCTTCCATTCCTAAGGCAAGATTATCAGAACTACTCATTTCTCCTGCGATTTGGGTAATTGATCCATTTTGCAGAAGGTTTGATTTTTCATCTTTTTTGTGATGGTATGCTATAAATTTTGCTAAAGTTTTACGATCGCCGGATATGTTTAGCATATAATTCATCTCAAATGGATATGTATACTTCATTGAAGCGTTTAGTGATGCTCCGCTGAAAGTTCGGTTTTTATGAGTTTTGTATTGAAGTCCAATACTTAAAGGCATTCTTAAAATTGATGCATTATAAGTATCTTTATTTACTTCTCCAATTATCACATCTTCATTTATTTCTAAATTTCCATCATCATTCAACAATGTTGGGTAAATAAAAGAAGGTACTGTGGATTCTAAATGGAAAGGCAAATATTCGAAACCTAAGCCCATCAATAAGTATATACTTTTATAAATTCGGAATGAACCTGATAGTTGCATGTATCCACCCGTTTTGACAGGTAAATAACCGTTTTTAAAAGAGTGATTTGCATTAGTGACAGGGTTGTTTAATGTGACTCCTAATATTTGAAGTGGAAATAAAAATCCACCAGAAAACCGGATATTTTTTGATTCTGATGTATCATTACTGCTTTTTTTTAAGATCAAAAACCGATCTTTTATATCAATTTTTTTCCATTGACCAGCTGTTTGTTCTTGGAAAGCCTCTAAAGCATATCCACCGGGTGAGGTAATAGACAAAATTGCGTTTTCTGGAACCCTACTGATAAAAACTTCACCATTATGATTGGTATGTCTTCGGCGATTTAATTTTTCACGATCATTAACTTTATAAGAAAAGTCAAGAGGTATAAATTTCTTTGGTTGTCGGTTTGGTGATAAAACTCTGAAAGTAAGATTGATATATTTTATGCCCGGTAACGCTATCCTTTCTATTAGAAAACTCTCTGATGCATCGTCATATACAAGGGTTGTCACCAGATTTATTGTTATATCCTCTACTTTCCTGTAACTATCTTTATCAAAAATCAGTACATTCTTTTGCCATTTGTTCTCCACACGGTAT
>CAYMLS010000439.1:0-3731 GCA_964390665.1 uncultured Bacteroidales bacterium
ATCTGACCGATTTAATCAAATTATAAACAGATGAAAACTTCAAAATAATTGTTCTTTCATAAATGACTTCGTAAAAATTGCGGTAAAAAATTGTTTAATAATGTATCGGGCACTTAACCAATTCCTTACATATGATAAAAAATTCCAATCAAAAAATCATCATCAAAAAGAAATCGGGCGAAACAGAACCCTTTGACGTTTCCAAGCTGAAAGCATCCTTAAAAAATGCAGGTGCCACTGATGATGTCATTAAAAAGATCGCTGCTGATATTGAAAACTGGGTTTACGATGGTGTAGCTACCGAAAAAATTTATGCACGCACCTACAGATTGTTTCGTAAGCAAAGAGGAAATGAAGCCTCGAGGTATAAATTAAAAAAGGCTCTTTTCAATATGGGGCCTGCAGGGTATCCTTTCGAGCATTTGATTGGAGAACTTTTCAGACGGCAGGGTTTCGAAGTTGAAGTAGGCGTAGTGGCGGAGGGCGTTACCATAAGTCATGAAATGGATGTGATTGCCACCAAAAATGGCAGGCAGCATTTGATGGAGTGTAAATTTTCACGGGATCAGGGAAACCGGTTAAGTGTACAGGTACCCCTTTATGTGCACTCACGTGTAAATGATATTGTTGAAAAACGTCAGCAGCAGCCCGAATACAAGGATCTGTCCTTCACTCCGTGGGTGGTTACCAATGCCAGGTTTTCCTCTGATTCCATGGAATACAGCAAATATAAAGGCATTGAACTGCTGGGATGGGATTACCCTGAGGGAAATGCTTTGAAGGACATGATTGAAAGGGAAATGATATTTCCTGTTACCATTTTGAAGCATCTTAACAAAATTGAGAAACAGCAACTTATGGCGAAAGGCATCGTTACTTGTGCGCAGTTATTGGGAAATACTGAACTTTTGAAAGATGTGACAGTGAATGAGAAAAAACGGCAGCTGGTTGCCAGGGAAATTAAAAAGATCATAGGTTAAATTCCAAAATACGATAATATGACTGAACATAATGGTGTCATGATGCAATATTTCCATTGGTACACGCCTGCTGAAAGATCATCCAACACTGGCAGTAACACTGGTGAGTAATCACGATACCCAACCTCTGCAGTCTCTGGAGTCGGTTGTGGAGGGTTGGTTTAAACCGCTGGCCTATGCTCTGATCCTTTTGCGAAAAGATGGTTATCCTTGCGTTTTTGCAGCTGTTCATTACAGAACATATCACTGAAACCATCGAAACGGACAATGATGGATGGGCTGAATTTCGTTGTAAACCAGGCTCTGTATCGGTATGGGTGCCGAAGCAATGATTTCTGAATGCGCCCGATAGTGAAAACATTAAGTGCATGGCGGGCGATCTGTCATCCTGAAAGTTGAAGTTTGAGTGACGGTTTTGATTCAGAAGATTTTTTTTCCCCATGTTTAAACCTTCGTGTAAAAAACAAGTCAATACGTCCAGGTTTGCAAACATAACATATCAAAAGATTCATTCATTCAAAAACTAAAAAATCATGAAAAAAATTTCTTTTTTATCCATTGCAGCATTTCTGGCAACCACCATGTTTTTAAGCTCCTGCCAGGAAGATGAAGAAACCACTACCATGAACGAAACCATCTTACAGGAAGATGTGATAAGTGCTTATTTCGATGATTTACTGGCAGAGACCGATGAGATCACTTACCATGATCAAACCCTGAAAAATGGTACCGAAACCAATGATGGACTAAGCGGAACCAGAACGGTAGAAACAAGTTTTGCTGGTGATACCGTGATCCATACCATTACTTATGTTGATTTTGTGAATGAAAATTCACCCAACGAAAGGACAAAGAACGGTAATGTAGTGATCAAAGTTATGGGCAGACCCTGGCAGGAAACTTTCTGGAGAGAAGTAAACCTGATCGATTATTTTGTGAACGATGCACAGGTGGAAGGTACAAAAGTAATTGAAAAAACAGCAGACCATAGTTTCACCATGATTCTGGTCAATGGAAAGGTTACTTTTGAAAATGGATCAACTTACACCCGGGAATTTAATCGCTCCCGGACGCAGGTGGCCGGCGATGATACTCCATTTTTTATATGGGATGATGAATTTACGCACGAAGGAATTGCCAGCGGAATCAATATCAATGGTGAGCCTTACAGCAGAGCAGTTACCGAACCTTTGCTCAAGAAGAGAAGTTGCCGATGGTTTGTTCAGGGTATTGTACAGATAACTGTGGGCAGTGAAAACGCCGTTTTGGATTATGGCGAAGGCGTTTGCGATGATCAGGCAACCCTTACGGTAAATGGTGAAACGACCACCATTACACTGAGAAACCGTTTCAGGAATTGATTCATCGGTCAATACCTTTGCCAGCTCTACATGGATATAAACGAATAAACCGGAGATACTGAAATTGTATCTCCGGTTTTTTTGAATATAATATCAAGCACAAGTGAAAAATCATAAGTTTTCTTGCAGACACTATTTAGTGTCAGCAAGAAAACCCACGATTTTATCTGTGCTTGATAAAGAAAGCGTCAAGTGCAAGGCGGGCGATGACTGAAAAACAGGAGTTTACTTTTCGTAATCGACTGTTTTGAAGGCGAGCCCAACGCAGCAATTGGCGTTTTCTTGCAAGCACTATTTATTTGATCTGAACTTTTTTCAAATAAACACCCGATTCTGTTCCAATTCGTAACAGGTAGATACCGGGATGCAGATCAGAAACATTGAGACTGGCATCAAAACCATGAATACTTTGTGTTTCTTTTACTGATTTTCCAGTGAGATCGATGACCGAAATGGTATAAATCTGATCTGAAGAATCAATATGTACAAAATTACTTGCAGGGTTAGGATAAACATTTAACTCCAGGTCAGAAACATCTGAAACATTGGTATGGTCAGTAATACTGGCTGTTGCTACAGGTGCATCTGACATGCTTAGCTCATAGTTGCCGGTGGCAGTGCCTGTTATTTCGGCAGCTACAATATTTACCTGAATATCAACTCCGGGATCTGCCGATTCAAATTCTGCAACCACACCTGTGAGCATAACATCATCCTCAAACAATACAGTTTCGAGCGTGAGGTTGTCGGTTTCAATCACCGCGTCGGTGGTTCCATCATATACTTTATCGGCTACCTCAAAATCACCGGAAATAACGAGGGTTTTCTTGTCAACAGTGAGCATACCTGCCTCATAATCGATATTGTAATTAGTTATTCCGGTTCCCAGGGCATCAGATGCCACTACGGAATATTCACCAACAGTGGCATTTGCACCTGCACCATCAGATGTTAAGGTAACTTCTGAAACTGCATCACCTTCCACAAGTCCTGATACCTGGTATTCATCACCAACGAACATAACCTCCTCACCATAAATTTTACTGATGTTGTTTGCAGTAACAGTGAGTGCGGCGGGTGTGATCTCCAGTTCCCCGTCCACAAAACCGAGGGTGTAATTGGTGGATGTTACTCCGGATGCAGTTACGGCATATGTACCCACATCTTCACCGGCATCACGATCAACGACCAGTGTTCCTGAAAGGTCTGCTTCCGTATCATCCCATACAAATCCATTGAAAGTTGCGTCCAAAACCGGATCGTTTTCACCATAAACTTTGGTGTTGGAATCGGCGGTAATGGTAAGGGCGGCGGGTGTGATCTCCAGTTCACCAGCCACAAAACCGAGGGTGTAATTGGTGGATGTTACTCCGGATGCAGTTACGGCATA
>CAYMLS010000440.1:0-3729 GCA_964390665.1 uncultured Bacteroidales bacterium
TATCTATTATTTTTGTAACCTTCAATCAAAAAAAGAGTCCACACTAAAGAGTTTATTGTCCGCAAACCAAAGCCGGACGAAGTCAATTTACCGATTACTGAAAATAAGTTTTCGGAGTAGACTCAAACAAAAATAATTCATTAAAAAAACATTCACCAAAAAAAATCTACCTCATTAATGGGATACCATGACGCCAAAATATCTGCCCGATGCCCTATCCGCACCACATTGGAGTTGTTGGGAGGAAAATGGAAGTTGCTTATTTTGTTTGAACTGAAAGATGGTGCTGTACGTTTGTCGGATCTTAGAAGAAAAATACCTGACATCAGTGAAAAAATGTTAATACAAGAATTGAAAGTACTGGTAATGAACAAACTGGTTGAACGGAAAAACTATGGAGAGGTACCTCCTCGCGTAACATACAGTCTGACTGAGTCGGGCGATCTGGCAATCCCATTAGTGGATGCCATGAAAAAATTTGCTGATGGATACGAGTTAACAATGAAATACAAATAAATACATAAAAGAAAAGAAAGCCAAATGAAAAAGGTTTTGATAACCGGTGCAACTGGAAGTACAGGTATAGCAGTAATAGAATACCTATTGAAAAGAAAAAGCACTTTGCGTATAGTTGCCGGGGTTCGAAACCTGGAAAAATCCTCCCGGATTTTGGGTAAACTCAAAGGTGTCGACATGGAACGGTTTGATTTCGAAGATCAGAGAACATTTGACAGAGCATTGGAAAAAACAGACATTGTATTTTTACTCCGCCCACCCCACCTCGCAGATGTAAACAAACATTTCAAGCCCTTTATCGCCAAAATGAAAGAAAAAGGGGTTACGAAAGTAGTTTTTCTCTCTGTTCAGGGTGCCGATAAGAGCAAAATAATACCACATCATAAAATTGAAAATATAATAAGTGAAAATGAGCTTGATTATGTTTTTCTTCGTCCGGGATATTTTATGCAAAACCTTACCACTACTTTAATAAAAGACATCAAAGAAAAAGGTAAAATCATTCTGCCTGCTGGTAATGCTAAATTCAACTGGATTGATGTGGAAAACATCGGTGAAGCTGCTGCTGTGGTCATCTCAGACTTTGAAAAATGGAAAAATTCAGCCATGGACATAACCGGTTTGGCAAACCATGACTTCGGATACGTTGCCCGCATGGCAACACAGGTCACTGGCAAAACGGTGGAATACAGAAGCACCAACCCTGTTAGTTTTTACATCATGAAACGCCGTCAGGGTTTTAGCAACGGATTGATCATGGTGATGATACTTCTGCATTTTTTGCCCCGGTTTCAGGATGAACCAAAAATATCAGATTATTATCAGCGAATAACAGGTAAACAGCCTAATTCAATCATTCAGTTTCTTGACAGGGAGAAGGACATTTTTCTTTAATGCTTGAGTACAGTCTAAAAACAAGTTTTTAGACATTCGTGTAAATTTTGTTTTGTTTTATATTGCTGAATTTCAATCAATTAAATTCGTGGAAATTTGTGGAAATTTGTGGACAAATACTTTTTTTACTGGACTCATGCTTATTTTTGTTATATCATGTATGACGTAAAATGCAAAGATGATATTCCTGATGTTTTCAAAGAATTAAACGCTCTCCTCATGGCAAGTAACGCATAAGCGATGACCTTTCTGTCATCCGCAACCGGATCTTCACCAGTTCATCTCAATGCAAAGAGGCATCCTATCTTCTGGATGAGGATCAAAAGAACCGGGATATCCCTTCTCCTCCCAAATCCTCAGAAAACAAGGCAACCCTTATGCCGTCATTTGAAAACCGGGAAAAAACCTCGAAAATCACTATTGTCCGGTAAAAATTTTATAAGGCAATTTTAATTGTTTAGATTCTTCACTTCGTTTCGTTACTAATGACAAACAGTTACGTTTTTGGTATGATGGGTAGGTTTGGTGGCGGCGTTGCCGCCACCAAACCTACCCACCGCACCCGAAAAACCAATGAAAGCCTTGTCATTTCGACTTCAGGGAGAAATCCAAAATCTTTTACCGGACACCAATGCTTGAAAATATAAATGATCACAATCATCAGTATTATCGAATCTGTGAGAAATCACTTTATCCTTCCTTACAAAAACATCCGTCATCCATAAAAAAATATCCTTTGACCTGAACTCATGATGTTTTTTTCTTCCCTTCAAAATAATCCTCCATCACTTTTCTAAACTGCTCCATGCTCAAGTCGTACCGGGGCATCAGACTGTTTTTATCGGGAAAGGTTTCCATATGCAGTGTTTGCGTTGGGAAAGCAAACCTTACACCCAGTTTCTCTGCCAGTCTTACAATTTCGAGCAAAATCTCGTGCCGCGCCCTCAATTCCTCCGGCCACGTGGGTACAGCAAAAAAGATGTAAAACATGATCTTCAATGCAAAATCGCCCATGTCATTAAACTCAATGTTATAATAATCTTTTCTCGTTTTAGGATGATTCTCAACGATCTTTCTCAACCCTTCCACAAAAACCTGTAGCAGATCGGGCGGCGTATCGTAAGTAACGGCGATTTGCATGTAAAACCGGCGATATTCTCTCAATCCGTGGTTATCAATGGTGGCATCTGCCAGTTTGCCGTTGGGGATGTATGTAAGTGAATTGCGAAAAGACCTTACCCTGGTACTTCTGAAACCAACCTCTTCAACCATTCCATCGATCTCGCCACTGGTTATCCAGTGCCCCACAGAAAAAGGTTTGTCAATAAAGATCATCAACGAACCAAAAAGGTTTTTAAGCGTATCCTGGGCTGCCAAAGCCAGTGCCAATCCACCAATAGAAAGACCTGCCAGCAAAGCAGTAATATTTACATCCAGATTTTGCAAAATAAACAAGATACCGATCACCACCACAAACACTTTCAATATCTTTCTGATCAGGGGTACCACCTGGTTGTCGAGGCTGGTTTCTGTTCTGCCGGCAACTTTTTCAAGATACAAACTCAAAACATCTACCAGTTTGTAAACAACCAGAGTAGCGAAAAACGGCAGGACCGCTTTAAAAACAAAATTGAGGTAAAAATTTACCTGCACAGGTAATTGAAGCTGAGGATACATAACCAATACCAGTACAAAAACCATGAACAAACTCAGCGGACGCGCCACGGGCAACAAATATGGCCTTACGATCTGATCGTAACCCATTCGGGAAGCACTCCGGTAAAGCAAACGATTAAAAATAAAGGTGAGAAATTTATGCAGAAAAAATCCAATGACAATGATCAACAATATCCCGACATATTGCCAAAGGTATAAACCCAGCAGGCTGAAATTTGCCCGATGGGGGAAAAGTTTCATCAGACGATCGGCACCATAAGGAAAAATAGCGCTATACATTTCCTCTATCACCAGAAAACTCTCCCTGCTGTATAACCACTGCCCATTATCCTGTCTTTCCAGAAAAATACCTGGCGTTTTTGAAACAGGTACATAGGTATGTTGCCCGGTAAGTGAATCCGTATAATTTGGATTGCGGGGAATATCGTTTAAATCCACCACATGTCCTTCTGCATCCCAGATCTGTTTTAGTTTCACCGCCATCTCCTGCTTTCGGGCAGCACCTGTTCCTTCATGGGCAAAAGACCTTGCTGATTTCGCTACATCATAATCATCAGGCTGCAAAAAATGCAAATGATTCAGGATACTATGGTAAGGTGTACTCAGGGAAATATTTTGGATTTGCGCAGAGGGGATCGTATC
>CAYMLS010000441.1:0-3726 GCA_964390665.1 uncultured Bacteroidales bacterium
GAGAAGGAATCGGAACTCAACATCATGATGGGATTGTGCCTTGGGCACGACATGCTCTTCAATGCCAAGTCAAAAGCGCCTGTTACACCCCTGGTTGTAAAAGACCGCAAACTCAAACATTATACGCTGCAGGTGTTGAAAAGGGAGAACTCCAACAAAGAAGATTAATCAGGAATTGGTGTGCAAACCTGAACTTTCCTGTTTTTCCTGTTGGAGCTTTGGGTTATTCTTTGTCTTCTTCTTTATAAAGAAAAAAATCAGAATGGTAATACCTATGCTTACCAATGCATAATAAACGCCTGCGCTACCTTTTCCCATGTTCTCAAAGGCATTTTCTGACAAGTCGCGCCCATACAGGTAATAAAATATTACTGCGGCACCATTGTTTACAAAATGGGCAATGATAGCCGGCCATAAACTACCGGTAAGCACCACGAGGTACCCAAACAAAACACCCAGTACCATTCGGGGTAAAAACCCGAAGAATTGCATATGAATGGCACTGAACAAAATGGCCGTTACCCATACAGCTATATGTGTGCTGGCAGTCCATTGGTGAAAAATCCGAAGCAATACCCCTCTGAACATGAGTTCTTCACCTATAGCAGGAATAACGGCGATCATAAACAGGTTGAAAAGCAAACCTCCCACTGTATCAACATCTAAAAACATATGGGTGATCTGTTCCGCATTTTCTTCCGAGGTGCGCATCCAGTTTTCCAGACCTTCCCAACCCTCAGGAAAATGCATCTGCATGTTCCATTCATAAATAAAATTGATAAAAGGAACCACTGCAAATATGAGCAAAGCCGACAAAAAGAAAACCCATTTGGAAGGCAGGGTTTGTAAATACAAGTAACCGGATATATTTTTGCCAAACCAATATGCCAATACAACAGAAGGAACAATGAACATACCCAGATGACTGAGTATTTGCATATATCTGGCAATACCAAGGTTATCCGGATCGCTGAGACTGGTGCTGCCCGAAAGAATGTCCATGGCATCTGATGAAGAGAAAGGCAATAAAAGAAGGGTGCCGGCAATAATAAGAACAAATGCACCGATAAGCGATACAAACAAGGTGAAAAGCAGTTTGACTGATGGGTGCATTTTACCCAAAACTCCTTGGTTTTCCATAAATAGTATTATTTTCGTGTTTAACTAATGTCAGCAAATAAACTTATGACTTCAGTGTGTGCCAAAGAAAGAAAGCGTCAAAAGCAAGACGGTTGATGACTGAAAAACAGGTGTTTGCTTTTGACAAACGCGTTTTGTTGAGTTTACCGAAACAACTGTTTCGAAGGCAATCTCCACGTGGCAATTGTCATTTTCGTAGAAACACTCACTAAGTTGCAACATGGATCTGTGATGATCAGAACAACAATCCATCAGACATAAAAAGCGCAAATATATTACAATTCCGTGGTAAAAAGTGATATAAAAAAACAAATTACCCTATGGTATTTCAGAAACAAGTGAAAGCAGGTCATATACTTTTCGAGAACATCCCTTTGATACTTGCCCCGATGGAGGATGTTACTGATCCGCCCTTCAGGGCAATTTGCAGAGAAATGGGCGCCGATTGGGTTGTCAGTGAGTTTATTGCTGCCGACGGGTTGATAAGGGATGCCTTCAAAAGCAAGGTGAAAATGGATATTTACCCCCAGGAGCGTCCTGTTTCCATTCAATTGTTTGGCGCCCACGTGGAAGCCATGACCGAAGCGGCCAAAATTGTGGAAACGGCCAAACCTGATTTTATTGATATAAACTTTGGATGCCCGGTAAGGAAGGTTGCCATGAAAGGCGCTGGTGCGGGCATGTTGCGCGATATCCCCAAAATGGTCAGGATCACCGAAAGCATTGTGAAAGCGGTGAAAATTCCGGTAACAGTAAAAACACGTCTGGGATGGGATGAAAACGATAAACCCATTGCTGATATTGCTGAAAGATTGCAGGATGCAGGTATAGCGGCACTGACCATTCATGGACGAACAAGGAACCAACTCTACCGGGGGACGGCCGACTGGACGCTGATCGGGAAGGTGAAAAACAACCCCGCCATCCATATCCCCATCATCGGAAATGGAGATATCAAAGATGGATTATCCGCTAAAAATGCGCTCGAAAAATATGATGTTGATGGGATCATGATCGGGCGTGCATCTATTGGAAATCCATGGATTTTTAAAGAGATACGCCACTACCTGCTTACAGGAGAAGTGCTACCCCCACCCTCATTGAAAGAAAAAGCAGAAGTGTGTAAAAAACATTTGTTAAGATCTGTAGAATGGAAGGGAGAGCGCACAGCGATCATGGAAATGAGAAGGCACTACTGTACCTATTTTAAAGGTGTTCGCAACTTCAAACCCATCAGAATGAAACTGGTTACCTCCGAAAATAAAAACGAACTACTCGAACTGATTGATCAGGCAGGTCAAATGGAAATGTAAGATTGCAGTGGTCATTCATGCATCTTCTGCAAAATCTTTCTGTTTGGGAAACCAAAAAACCTTGAAAAACCACTGACATCCGTCCGCCTGCTTTTCCAATGATCTGCAGATCTTATATCCTGCATCATTGTGCTGAAAAAATATGAATGACTTGCAATTGTACAGGTGTTTTGAGAAAATAATACAGCCAGGTTTCATCTGATTTGCTTATTTTTAATTTAAAATTGCTGTGTAAGATACATACTTTAACCAAACACTTATAAACATGCATCACCAACATCGTTTTATCACGAACCCTCTTTTCCCGGTATGTATATTTTTCTTTTTAACCGGGATCCTTCAGGCAACATCTCAATCTTTGCCTGAAAACAAAATACATCCGGATTCACTTGTCACACTCTATCTGCCCGGCGATGTACCGATATATTTCCGGTTGATCCCCAAGGGTATATTTTTGATGGGAAGCGAACCCGAGGAGGTTGCAGGTGCCATAGGGCAGGATCATGAGAAAGATGAAAGTCCAACCCGTTGGGTAACACTTTCTGAAGACTACTACCTGGGGGTGTTCGAAATAACCCAGGCACAATGGATGTCGGTAATGGGTGAAAATCCTGCCGTATTTCAACAAACGGAAAATTATCAGCAGGAACAGGAAGATCATCTGCTCCGCCCTGTTGAAAGTGTTTCCTGGAACGATAGCCAACTGTTTATTGAAAAAATGAATGCCCTGGGAATAGGTACATTCAGATTGCCAACCGAAGCAGAGTGGGAATATGCCTGTCGTGCAGGCACCACAACCCGGTACTACTGGGGCAACGACCCCCGTAAATACATCATCAACCAATACGCCTGGGCAAATTCCCGGTCATTTGCTTCAACCCATCCGGTGGGTATGAAAATTCCAAATGCCTGGGGACTTTACGACATGAGCGGCAATGTGTGGGAGTGGTGTTCCGATGGGTATGCTCCTTATCCCCAGGGGCCCCAAACCGATCCGAAAGGAGATGAAGAAGCAAAACGAAAAGTTTTCAGAGGGGGCAGCTGGTTCGACTTTCCGGAATCGCATCGTTGCGCAAACAGACACAAACATGGCACCGACCGGGGTTATACAGCTATTGGATTGCGCCTGGTCATGGAAGTTGAATAAACATTCTCAAAAAAATATATATATGAAAAAAAATTTCGTCATCGTACTTATTTGTTTGATCTATGGATCTGCCATTGCTGATCCGCCAGAAGATATAGTGCTGAAACTATCTGAAAACATTGACCT
>CAYMLS010000442.1:0-3714 GCA_964390665.1 uncultured Bacteroidales bacterium
AACCTGATCAGTAATGCAGTGAATTTTAGTCACAACGAAAATGAAATTATTGTAAAATTATGGTTAAAAGATACCAAACTATGTATTTCGGTAATTGACCATGGTGTAGGGGTATCAGAAGTGAATAAAAAAATTATTTTCGATCGTTTTAAAAGACTTGATACCGGTATCAATTCCATTAATCGCGGTCATGGTCTGGGATTGTCTGTCAACAAAGCAATTCTTGATCTGCTCAATGGTTCCATAGCGTTGGAGAGTTATCCCAATAAAAAAACAACCTTTACGGTATGTTTACCTCAGGGAGAAATCCCCGAAAACGATTCCTCAGACTCAAGTGATGGAAATGAGTTTTTATTTGATGATGATAATAGTGAAATGTTTTAATTGTTGACCGGATGGAATTAAAGACTCATTTTTTGTACCCTTCTACATTGTTTGCCAGTAAAACACCCTATCTGGTCAATACCATTCTGGGTTCTTGTGTTGCGGTATGCATGTACGATCCGGTTTTAAAAACAGGAGGTATCAATCATTATATGCTACCGCTTTGGAATGGAGAAGGGTTGGCCTCACCCAAATACGGCAATATTGCCATTGAAAAACTACTTGAAAAGATGCTTTCCAATGGGTCTAAAAAAAGCAATATTATTGCCAAGGTTTTTGGTGGAGGAGAAGTGATCGACACCAATATTTCACAGTTTCATATAGGAGAAAGAAATATTCTGATTGCTCAGCAGGTTTTAAAAGAGTTGAATATCAGGATATCCGGTCAAAGTGTTGGAGGTAAAAACGGACGTAAGATCCAGTTTAATACAGGTACTGGTGCAGTGCTTCAAAAGATCATTCAAAAAAGTCCGACAAACTGATACAGGAAATAACATGCAACTGATACAAACATGCCTTTGTTTTTTTCAGGATGGATGAATTGATCATATCCAAAAGCAATGATTATTTCAATCTGTTGCAAGATGCAATTCACTGAAAATACAAACGAGCAGGATCGGGTTTGATCCGGATACCTGCTGCCTGTGCATGAATGGAAGATCATTGGGTTCATGCCTGTAAAAATTTAAAAACTGTTATAAATTTATTCGAATGACTTCAAAAGATAAAATCAAATTACTGATCGTAGATGATTCTGCTGTGGTAAGGCAGGCATTGACTACAGTTTTTTCTTCGGATAAAGAATTAGAGGTGATTGGTACCGCCGCTGATCCTTTTTATGCGGCACAACGAATACAAAAGGAAATACCAGACGTAATGACGCTGGATATTGAGATGCCTCGCATGGATGGTATTACTTTCCTTAAAAAGGTCATGCAGCAACACCCGATCCCGGTTGTTATCATATCGAGTTTAACGGCATCGGGTACCGAAACTGCCCTGAGAGCACTCGAATTGGGGGCGGTGGAAATTATCACAAAGCCACAGTTGTCGACCCGCGAATTTTACGAAGAGTCACGCATTCGTTTGTGCGATGTGGTAAAAGCTGCTGCCAGGGCAAAAATCAGTAAGACAAAAAAACGGTTTCCAGCTGAACCATCCCAACGGGTAGAACCCAAATATTCAGCTGATGTGATGATGCCTGCTTCTTTGTCGGCAAACCACAGTATGATCAAAACCACCGAGATGGTCATTGCCATTGGTGCATCTACCGGTGGAACAGAAGCACTGAGGGAACTCCTCGAGGTGCTGCCTGCCGATTCTCCTGGAATTGTTATTGTACAGCACATGCCTGAGGTTTTTACACGAAGTTTTGCCCAAAGACTTGACGAAATTTGTAAAATAACTGTTAAAGAGGCTGAAAACGGTGATACTGTGATCAGGGGGCGTGCACTCATAGCACCCGGAAACAAGCACACATTGCTTAAAAGAAGTGGTGCCAAATATTATGTAGAGGTAAAAGATGGTCCTTTGGTAAACCGACACCGACCCTCGGTGGATGTGTTGTTCAGGTCTACTGCAAGATACGCAGGGCGCAATGCCCTGGGAATTATCATGACAGGAATGGGTTCAGATGGTGCTAAAGGATTGTTAGAGATGAAACAAGCAGGCGCCAGAACTGCTGCACAGGACGAAAAATCATGCGTGGTTTTTGGTATGCCCAAAGAGGCGATCAAGCTAAATGCCGCTGATAAGGTTTTACCCCTTTACAAAATGGCAGATTTTATCAAAAAACCATGGTAATTTTTTTTTTATTGGGATATTTTTCTTCATTGCCAAATATACCTGTATGTTTATGATCCGAATTACCCATTTCCTTTCCGTATTACACGTAAACAGATTTTTACCATTTAAACGTATATTTGTGTGATGTAATGATGTTTTTCTGCTTCTATTTTAATAAAACTGTCAAAGTTAAGGGATCATATGCTTACAAACCGACAAAGAATTTCTGTGCTGAATCAAAAAATAATTTCTTTAAAAGGGGGGCATGGTCCGTTTGCTATTAATATAAAGCAGTATTGGCATCATCAACCATTCAACGAACTTCAAAAACTCAAAAAAACAATTGGCATACAAAAGGCAATGAATGAGTATGCTGCCGGCATTGATAAAGTAGGATTGAAGGATCTGCCTGCTTATATTATTGATCAGGCTACCCGTATCTTCGATACCAGATTTGCCTTTACCACCCATTTTGATTCTTCTGATCATACTTTTTCTTTAGCAGAGACAAATTTGGGATACGATCGTATTTCAAAAATATATCAACATACGGGTATCAATGTTTTAGAACAAAAAGTAAAAATTCAACCCAGGGATTTTAGTACCATTTTTAATGATAAAGTGGTTCTGTTTCGATCCCTTTATGAACTTGCACTGAAGAGTATTCCAAAGGATATTGCCCATCTTATTGAAAAGATCATCAATGTAGGTTGGTTTATTTCAGCATCATTTATCGCCGACGAAAAACTTTTCGGAAGTATTACACTTGCAGGAAAACCAGATCAGGAAATGGTTGAAAGGGAAAATATACTGATCTTTGCCCATTTAACCACACAGGCCATTAAAAGAAAGCAAGCCGAAAAACAACTTCGGCAGAGCCAGGCAAATATGCTGGCATTGCTGGAAAATACCAATGATGCCATTTGGGCACTCAACAACGATTTAAAAGTATTTTATGCCAATTCCAAATTTAAGGAGTTGCTGCGTGTACTTTATAAAATTAACTGGAAAAATGGTACTGATATATTCAGTCAGTTGGGGGATACGGAAGCACTTTTTTGGAAAAGTGTTATCAAAAAAGGGCTTGAAAATCACCAAATGGTTGTGGAAAAAAAAGTGATGGTGGAAGGCAAGGAAAAAAATTACCAAATATCTGTAAACCCTATTTTTGAAGACAAGGAACAAATAGGGCTCTCCTTTTTTGCCACCGATATTACCTCCCATAAGAAAAGTATTGCCCTTGAGCATGAATTAAAACTGGCTCACAAAACCATGGAGTTAAAGCAAAACTTCCTGGCAAATCTTAGCCATGAAATACGCACTCCCCTGGCAGGTGTGCTGGGTATCACCGAATTATTGGAGATGACCAGACTGGATGACAAGCAAACCGAATATTTGCAAATGCTCAAAGATTCCGGAAACAACCTAAAAGATGTTATTGATATGATGCTCGATTACTCGAGCATCAAACGAGGTAACCTTTCTTCAGGAAATGTGGTTTTCTCTTTGAAAGATTTGTTCAACAAAAAGATTGAAACATTTTCT
>CAYMLS010000443.1:0-3712 GCA_964390665.1 uncultured Bacteroidales bacterium
GCAGCTTCTGCATGTTGCTGCATCCTGCTGTCAATGGTGGTATAGATTTTTAACCCATCCTTGTAAATATTGTAGTTGGTCCCATCGGGTTTCATTTTATTGCTTGCCCATTCATTGAGTTCCTGTCTGAGGTATTCGCGGAAATAAGTTGCAGTGCCCGTATTTTGATTTTGAATTTGAAATTCTGACATGTCAAGAGGCAATACCCTTAGGGAATCATAATCCTGTTGATCAAGATATCCATATCTTGCCATTTGGCTTAAGACTACTTCCCGTCTCAGAAAAGCTCTTTCAGGATTACGAACCGGGTGAAACCATGATGGTGCCTTGAGCAAGCCTACCAGCATGGCAGCTTCTTCCACCTTCAGGGAGTCCGGAGAGGTGTTGTAATAGGTTTTGGATGCCAGTTTAATGCCAAAGGCGTGGCTGCCAAAATCAACAGTATTGAGGTACATGGCAAGAATTTCCTCTTTGGTATAATTTCGCTCCAGTTTACTGGCAACCACCCATTCTTTTAATTTGATAATGATCATTTGAAAAGTGGATGGATTCTGCTGGCGGGGAAAAAGATTCTTTGCCAGCTGTTGGCTAAGGGTACTACCTCCTCCGGAGCTCCTTTGTCCTAATAGGATACTTCTGAAAATAACCCTCATTACGCTTCTTACATCAACGCCCGAATGATCATAAAATCTGATATCTTCCGTGGCGATAAGTGCTTCTATGAGGTTGGGTGATAGTTCATCGTATGTTATGTTGGATCTGTTCTGTATAAAGTAGGTTCCCAGCAGTTCATGGTCGGCAGAATATATCTCACTGGCCAGGTTGCTTTTCGGATTTTCCAACTCTTCAAAAGAGGGCATAAAACCCCACAATCCCAGAGAGATGGTAGAAAAAATAAGAACCGTCAGGACAACGGGTGTTAAAATAATGATCCAGAAAACTTTCAGGTATTTTCGGAAGTTTTGTGGTTTTTTCTTGCTCATAAAAATTGATGTTTGCTGATTTATAACGAAACTTCAACAGGTTTATTTTTCCTCGATCCTTATTCCAATATCGGTGATGCCAGGCAGGTATTCGTTGCGCATGGCATGTTGAATAAAAAATCTGTATTTTCCTTCTACAGGGAACCATACATCTTTCCTGAAATGAAAACTGTTGGATTTGATGTTGCCAAACCCTTCACCTGTCCATTCGCCGGAAGGCATTGCCAGGTTGGTTTCGATGGTATCTGTAAAAATTCGTCCATCAGGAAAGTGTGTTTCAAAAAAAACAATAAAATTCCTGTAAGGGTATTCCTGATTGTTTCTGACATTTAAATAGATATTATACAAGGCCGTAGTATCCTGTGACTCGAACCCGAAGTCGACCTTTTCAAGGTAATGCCATCGTTGGGGATCTGTTTTTTTGTTTTTCTCAAAAACCACCTTGTTGTTGCAGGCACTGAGTAAAAAAACACTTATTATCGCCCCGAAGGTTAGCAACGAAACAAATGGTTTACCTTTATTCATAAGTATGACAAATTAAATATACGCAAAATCCCCGGTTTAATATCTGGGTGGTTTGTATGTTCACTGTTTTCTGTCAGGTCTTTTTCTCCTTGACTTTTTCCTTTTTCGTTTGTTTTGATTTTTGTTTTGGTTTTTGGGTGCTTTATCAAAACGTGTAAGGCTGTCTTCTTCGTATCCTGTTTCGTTATTATATGATTCAGCAGATTTATGGTCTTCAAAAGTATTTTCATCTTTGAGGTCTTCAGGAAAGAGGTTTTTCTTGTTCATTTCCATGATCTCAGCAACTCTTTGGTTTGTAAGGCAGATGAAATTATTTGGAGCATCCAGGTATGTGTACCACATAAGATTTCTGAGGATATCCGATTTCATGAATCTGGCCGAACCTTTTTTTGTTTTTAACACCACATTGGTATCGGGCTGATCCTTCAGGGTATCCAGGTAGCAGTCGTTTTCGTAGTTGATACAGCATTTGAGTTTAGAGCATTGCCCGGCAAGTTTCTGGGGGTTTAGTGAAAGTTGCTGTGTACGTGCTGCGTTGGTGGAAACGGATTGAAAGTTGGTCAGCCAGGTGGCGCAGCAGAGTTCTCTTCCGCAGGATCCAATGCCTCCCAGTCTGCTTGCTTCCTGTCGCATCCCGATTTGCCGCATTTCTATACGTACATTAAACATTTCAGCCAAAACCTTTATCAATTGCCTGAAATCGACCCTTTCGTCGGCAGTATAATAAAAAATGGCTTTGGTCTTATCGCCCTGATATTCAACATCACTGATCTTCATTTTCAAATGAAGATCGGAGGCGGCAGTGCGCGATCCGTGCATGGTTTTGTACTCCAGATCAACAGCATTTACATATTTTTCAATGTCAGAAAGTTTTGCTTTTCTGTACACTTTTTTAAACTCGGTCTTCTCCGGGTCGATTTTTTTCTTCTTTATCTGCAGGTTTACCAGTTCTCCGGTAAGGGTTACAATACCTATGTCGTGTCCCGGAGATGCTTCTACGGCAACGATATCGCCTTCTTCGAGTTGCAGGTCATCAGGAACCTTGTAAAAGTCTTTCCTGCTGTTCTTAAACCGCACCTCTGCTATTTCGTTTCCAGGATATATTTTAGGGGGTTTAATGTTTTCGATCCAATTAAAAACATTTAGTTTGGTGCAGGAATGAGCATGAATTTTATGCTGGCAAGTATCTGTAGGTTCGGGTTTGTTTTTGAAACCTCTTGATATATAATTGTTGTTTTTCAAAATTTTCGTTTTTTTTAAAGTCCTTGCAAATTTAAGGAAATTAATGATTTTGTTCTATAAACTTACAGGTTTTGAATGATATTGTTTGGATGATTTTGCCGGATTCTACCCGAAGATACTGGTTGCTTACTCCTTGCAGGGTGTCATTTATTAAGAAAAAATGATCACGAAATGTTGGTTAACTTTTGTGATTGCGCAAGTCCTGAACCCGAACATTATAACCCATTCACCTGAATTTATGCCCATCCTGTCATTAATTCACCGAACGCATGATACGGTTGGTTTTTAAAGACAGGTCGGTAAAGAGGATCTTGGGGTTGGCATTTCTCTCGATATGAAAAATAGCCTGAGAAAATTCCTGTGTAAGTGCTGGTGCTATATCGGGTTTCAATACCCCGGAAAACTTTCGGATAAAATCTTCATTGGCAGCAGTGATCCTCAATAGTGGTTCTGCCTTGTAATTGACCAATGTACATTGCCTGAAGATCTCAATGGCAAAAATCAGAAAGGTTTTTTGTTTTTCCCTACCCAGTTTAGAGAAGGTATCTACAAAAGAAATAACAGATTCTATATCGGGTTTATAGCATGCTCTTAACCAATCTCTGAGTAAATTCGTATTGTTTTCGTTGATTTCACTGTTTTGAAGCATCTGCTGTGCTCTTACAAAATTACCTTCTGCCAGAAATGCGATTTGTTTGGCTTGTTCAGGATCACATTCGTATTGCTTTATCAATCCGGTTTCTATATCGCTATCCTGTAACCGGGGTATTTTAATTAGCTGTGTTCTCGACAGGATCGTATTCAGGATCAGATCCTGGTTTTCAGAAACAATCAGAAATATGGTATTTGCAGGTGGTTCTTCCAGGATTTTCAGCAATTTGGGTGCAGCAGCATGGTAAAGTCGTTCAATCATCCATATGATGATGATCTTGTACCTGGATTCATATGATTTGTATCCCAGC
>CAYMLS010000444.1:0-3699 GCA_964390665.1 uncultured Bacteroidales bacterium
ACTCCGGATGGAATGCTTTTGAATTATATGGCGGCGATTTTATGAATAAAATATTATACCCCCTTGCCCGCATTTCCGATCAGGATTTTACGGCCTCTGGTGCCTGGAATGCCACGCATAAACATGATTTGCAAAATAACAATTATATAATCAGAAATACATGGAGATCCTTTTACAGAATCATTTACAGAGCCAATGATGTGCTGGAAAATGCAGAAGTGTTTATGCAGGAAAATGATCTCTCAGATGCCAATCAAAGCAGGATGAACGAAATTATTGCAGAGGCAAAATTCAACAGAGCATATGCTTATTTTCACCTGATCAGGTTGTTTGGCGAAGAACACCCCGCCATTGATGCTTCCAAAAAGGGAGTTCCGCTGATTCTTACCGTTGCACAGTCACGTGAAGAGATGGATGTTGCCAGAGCATCTATTGCCGATGTTTATACGCAAATTGAACTTGATTTAACAGATGCTGCCAATGGTCTGCCAGATGCCTGGGACGATGATAATATTGCCAGGGCAACCAGCTGGGCTGCCATTGCATTAAGGGGTAAAGTAAGTCTTTTTCAGGAAAAATGGGACCAGGCAAAAACAGACATGGAAAATGTTATTTTCAACGGTCCCTTCCAACTGGTGTCATTCGAGGATTACGAATTTTTATTTCATGAGGAAATAAAGTTTTCCGAAGAATCCATATGGGAACTGAGCTTCGCTACGGATATGGTGATCGCCCCGTTTGGTGGCGGCATGTCTTCTATACACCCTCTGATCATCGCACCAAGAGGTGCCGGATGGCATAACCTTTTTGTACACGATGAAAATATCCGCCGCTTTGGCGATGACCCAAGGTTGAAAATTGTGGCACGTGAACCAGGTGTAGACAGCGTTTTTACCAGCGATGGAAAAGTCGTGCTGGAAGCTTCACCCAACGGTGAATTGGGATGGTCGTTCAAGAAGTACACACCTTTGTATGCTTCTGTTTTTGAAACCAATCAAAACTACGGTGCTAATTATCATAAAATGAGGTTAGCTGATTTTTATCTTATGTATGCCGAAATACTCAACGAACAGGGACAGGATGCCGATGCAGCTGAATACATGAATAAAGTGAGAAGAAGAGCACATGGGTTAGACCCGGATACGCCTGCACCCGAAGTTGATTATAATGTTACCGGTATTAGTTTACGCGATTCGATCCGTGAAGAAAGGTTCAGAGAACTCTTTGCCGAAGGACACAGATGGTATGATATTGCAAGATGGAGAATTGCCGAAGAAGAAGTGGCACGTTACCAAAGCGTAAGTTCCGGAACAATTACATTCTCAGGTGATCATAATTATTATTTACCCATTCCTCTCAACGAACTTGATTTTAATTCTGAAATGGAACAAAGCGATGGATACGATTGATCCGGATCATTACATCTTGTTAGTAAATTGATTTGTGTGATAGCGTCAAACCTTCATTAGAAAAGGTTTGGCGCTTTTTCTATTTAGTGTCAGCAAGAAAACCCTTATTTTTTATGTCTTTGATAAGAAATCGTCAAAGACAAGGCTTTCGAAGTTTTTGAATCCAAGGAGTTTACTTTTCGTAAATGACTGATTCAAAAACGAGAATAACGCAGTATTTGGCGTTTTCTTGCAAAGACTATTTAGCAATGTTTTTACCCCTCATTCTTCGCCACACTCAGCAAATGCTTGGAATGGGCAACCATGCGCGGGTCTTCGCACTGATCCACCACAAACTGCATCCATTTTTCCTGCAGATTTTTCTCCATCTGGTGGTACAACTCAAACCGCTCTCCAAAGAAACCTTCTGCTCCTGCCAGGTGCAAAGGTTTTAATCCCGATTTTCTGATCATCGGATTGATTTGTTCGGGGTGTGAAAACCAGGCATTTGTAAAGTATTCGGTGTCTTCAATAAATCTGTCGTCGGTGCCGGTTTCCCATAGTTTTTTAGCACCATCCGGGTAAAGAATTCCCCTGGGGTTGTTTTTTAAACCATACACCATTGCTCCCATCCTTGTCATGAAAGAAGAAAAAACATACCCTCCGGGTTTGAGATGCTTCCTGGATTTTTCGAGCAATGCAATTCGTTTTTGCTTGCTTATGATATGATAGAGTGGCCCCAATAAAAGAATACAATCCCATTGCCGGTGATTCCAATGTTTGCTTTCCATGGCATCTGCACGGTCAATAAACAATAGGTTTCTGTGTGAGCTGAGTCGTTCCCGGGCGATTTCAACATTCTTATCCGACAGATCATTCAATCCAACGAAATAACCTTTGTTCAGCATTTCCCGTGCTATATGACCCGTTCCGCATGCCACATCAAAAACATATTGCCCAGGAGTAAGGTATTTCGGGATAAAATGGAAAGTTACAGGCAATTCAAAGGGATGCTCTTTTAATCTTTGGTCTTCATCGGTTACGTGGTCATTGTAGTACTTTCTTACGTCATTCATTTTTTTCTGATTTGGAAAGGTTCATAAAAAGGGAGAGTTTACTTACTGCTTCTGTCCGGTTGGTTTATGGAAAGCAACCATTGTAGAATGAAAAACCTATGCCAGGTTGAGATTGAGGATGAGGATGAATTTGAGTTGTAAGCAAGATTGCTTCCATACATTTGAAAAACGATTGAATAACTTGTTATTTTGCACGCAGGGAGACCGCGAAGTAATAGCGAAGATAAATTTCAAAATATTTACCGGTAACCCATGTTTTCAAAAAGAAAAATCTACAGTTGTGTGGAGTATATTCTACAACCTGTTGTGTTTTTTTGATGGTTGGGAAGAAGGGAAAATGTTTTTTTGAAACAAAAGATCAGTTTGCAAATCGTCGCCTACTTTAAAAATATGCTGTCCATATTGTATGAAACCATTTTTTATGTAAAACTTTTTTGCCTGTTCGTTATGCTCCCAAACGCCCAGCCATAAAGTATTGCATCCTTTTTGTTCTGCCAGGCGCAGGATATGGTCAAGCAGGTTTTGCCCGATGCCTTTTTGCTGAAATTTCTGTAAAACATAAATCCGCTCCAACTCCATGTGGTCTGAAGGCATGGGCTCCGTTTGTGCTTTGCCCAAATTGATCTTCAGGTATCCTGCAGGATCGCCTTCCCAAAGAGCCACGAAGAATATTGATCCCAAAGTGTTGATCTCCACTGACAAACGATGTTGCGTAAAGTTCTCAGCGAAATATTTTTGCAGATTTTCTTCCGTATTGGTGTCATGAAAAGTCTCAAAAAAAGTGGTCTTTCCCAGTTCCAACAGCAACTCAATGTCTTTTTCTTTTGCTTCTCTGATGAAAATTGTATGTTTTTTGTCGATTAGAGATGTCATGATGTTCTGTGAGTCTTTTTTTGTTGGATTACAATTTTCTTTCAAACATAAAAGAAATTCCTTGATTAATAAACTTTTTTCTGAGAACTTTACCACTATGCAGAACCGTAATTTTTAGATGTCTGAATTTGATTATAGTGGTCCCCGGTCTTTTCTTGCGGGGGAGCTCGCCAACAAAACCCTGACTGCATGTTTTGCCATGCTGCGAAATCTGATCATCCGCGTGTCTGTCAACAGCATTGTCATGGCGCGGTTCATGGGAATAAACAGCATCTGTCTGTGAATTCGAAATTCAATCTCATTTTCATTTTTGAGTCCAGTAAAAAAAGTATTTGTCCACAAATTTACACGAATTTAATTGC
>CAYMLS010000445.1:0-3689 GCA_964390665.1 uncultured Bacteroidales bacterium
CATAAGTTTGAATATAATATTCTTCCACCCTGTTCATAAATTCCATCCAGGTACCTCCCAACGATTCGAAAGAATGAAAGTCGGTATTTGAAAGTCCACCGGAAGTGAGACCTCCGATATGATCCGTCTCTTCCACGAGTAGCACGTTCATCCCTTCTGAAGCCGCATTTACAGCCGCGGCAATTCCAGCGGGGGTTGCGCCGTAGATCACAATATCGTAGTCATCATGATTTCTGTCTTTAATTCTGTTACATGAAAAGGAAAGCGTTAAAGAGAACACCAACAAAATAATGATAGTCTTCGATTTCTTCATAATGCTTAAATTTAAATACGTGGCGATGATAAGTTATTAAGTATTTTAGCGAATCAGCCTGTGTTAGTCAATTACTTTTATTTTAACCGGCCCCAAAATACCCGCATCTTTCAAGGGTACTTCTGCCCAGGAGTGCATCCAGGCGTTAGGGCAGTTTACAATATTGGAGTTGGTAAATTGCTCATTATCGGTTAGTTTACCATCTCCTACCAAACGGTTATTCCA
The DNA here is from genome assembly GCA_964390665.1 of uncultured Bacteroidales bacterium. Classification (GTDB taxonomy): domain Bacteria; phylum Bacteroidota; class Bacteroidia; order Bacteroidales; family UBA7960; genus SKVR01. The sequence goes on from CAYMLS010000445.1 coordinate 539, forward strand.
AAGATTAGCCACATCGATCGTGAGCGAGTTGGCACCCTGCTTTACATACATCTCCCATAAATGGAGGCCCTGCCGCTACCTTGTTTTCCAAATCAGATAAATTACCAACATCCCAAATGTCATACCCACCCATGCCTTTCTCATGGGCTTCCTTCATTTCAAGAGAAATCTGATCCAGGTCAAAATTGCCATTAGCCCAGGTCCAGAAGGATTTCGGACGTGCATCAAAAGGTGGATTTTCAAAGTGAGACTGCAATGGAGACTTTTCTTCCGCATCGCAGGAAAGGAAAACGATTAGTGTGGAAATTGCTACAAATAATCGTACAGGAAACTTTTTCATCTGTTTATAATTCGTTTTTTAATGGTCAGATGGAACTCGCCAAAACTCCGGTTTTGTGTTTTTGCCCATGCTTCGAATTATTATCATCCGCGTGTACTTCGACATGCTCAGTAGAACTGTGTCAAAATTTTTATCATGGATCGGTTCATCTGTAAATAATATGTGGTTTAAGGTTGAATGGAACTACTGTAGTATGGAATAGATTTTCACGGGTCTTATCAAACCCGATTCAAGTAAATCATTTTGGTTGTATTGTCGCCCTTGCATATCGGGAAAATTCATAAATTTTAAAACTCCCCCATGGGTACCTCAGCATCCTGATCAATTTTTTGACCTTCCCAGTAAACCTCGCCATCAATCATTTCGATAAGCCTGACTGTATTTCCAGGTGCAGGTGGTACAATATTTCCTGGGATATATTGATCTAATTTATCAATAACGGGCTGATAACCTTCAAATTTAGCCAAGTTTTCCCACTCGTTAGGATCATCAATAATGTTGTAGAGTTCGGTTGATCCATCAGCGTATCTGATATATCGCCATAGTTCTGTAATAACTGCATGGTTTCCAGGCCCGTGAGAACAAATGGCAGGTGACTCTTTTTTGTCTGAAATGTTTTTCAAAATTGGTTTCAGCGAGGTTCCTTCCAGTTCTTTCGGGGCTGGAAGTCCCGCGATATCTGTTAGCGTGGGATAAAGGTCAAGCAATTCCACTGCTTCAAAACTTGATTTTCCTTTTTCAGTTATACCGGGGCCGGCAAAAATAAAGGGTACGCGGGTAGATTCATGCCATAGGCTGTTTTTACCGGTTATGTTTTTCTCGCCGAGGTGATATCCATGGTCAGAAAGTAGCACAACAATGGTATTATCGTCTAGTCCTTCTTCTTCAAGGGTTTTCAGTACCAAACCAACAAGGTAATCAGCAAAGCTTATACTGGCAAGGTATGCCCTTACTTTGGGTTTCCACTGGTGCTTCATCTCAAGCCAGGCGAGTCGTGGTTCGGGCAGTTGCCAATGCAGATACCAGGCAAAATCCGGAATATCTTCTCTGTCGTTTGAAAGTACCGGAGGTAGTACGATATTCTCTTCAGGGTAGAGGTCAAACCATTGCTGGGTGGCATATAGCGGAACATGTGGGTGCCTGAAACCAACAGAAAGAAAGAAAGGTTTATCGACAGGCGGGGTTTTTAATTGTTCAATGGCCCATTCAGCCACTTTATAGTCGTCCTGCTCTTCATCCTTTTCGGGATAAACACCCCAGTCGACCAGCGGGTGTCCTGTTCCTTTCACCAATGGGGTCTCAGGACGTGGGTAAAAGCCTCCGTGAAATCCCCAGGTTGTGAATTCAGGGCCATCCCTGCGATCTTCTTTTGGCGGATAGGCATCGTGAAATATTTTTCCGGTTGCCATGGTATGATACCCATGTTGCTCAAAATATTGCGGAAGAGTAACATGATCCTCATATCCCTCAATGGTCCTGAACCATGGACCCAATGCATATATCCCGGTTGTGGTTGGCCGCAAACCAGTCATAAAACTGGTTCTGGATGGATTACAAATGGGTGCCTGAACATGTGCATTTGCAAAGTTGACACCACGAGCAGCCAGTGCATCCAAATTGGGGGTAATCACTTCCGGATGCCCATCCAGTGGAGTAACCCAGTCGTTCAGGTCATCAATAGTTATGAGTAGAATATTAGGCTTTTGCAGTTCTTGTGAAAACAAAGGGGTACCTAAGATGGATAAAGTGGAAATTCCTAAAGATAATTTTTTAATTAGATTGCGTTTTGCCATTTTTCAATTATTTTACTTCATACAATAATCAATATTTTGCTATCGTGAAAACACTTAATTAATAAATCACATCATCCCCACAGATCCGATAACTATGACTGATGAGATCAACAATACAATCCCCGTGGTTAAGTAAATTTTGGAGTGTTTTGCCACCCCCTGCCATTCCCGGAGCAAAACACCCCAGATAGTGCTCAAAAGTATTATAAAAGTCATGTGTAAAGTCCAGGATGCAAAATCGAATTCCCCCATTTGGGTAGATCCCATCCCATAAAAAAAGAATTGCAGGTACCAAATAACGCCCGCAAGAGATGACAAAAGATAATTTCGTGAAAGGGGATTTTTCTTTTGAGAATAATCCCCCCAGGTTTTGTTTTTGATGTTGAGGTACATACACCAGGTAAAATTGGAAATAAACCCACCCCATAGAATAACCACAAGAACTATATTATTTTGCCAAAGCAAGGGGGAACCAAACTCCAGGGCAATAGAAGCAATGGGCTTACCAGCAGCAAGTGCAAAAGCCATGCTGGCACTCAATATACCTGAAAATAATGCCACCAGCAATCCTTTTTTAAAGTTAAACTCCTGAATTGGAGATTGTTTTTCTTCTGCTTTTTGCTGACTGTCTTTTAAATGACCTGCAAAACCACAAAAGCCAATCCCCGCAAGACAAAGCACTACTCCTGCCATCAGGATTCTTCCTTGTGGAGAATTGATCAGGGTGGTAAACGTTCCATCTGCAATGGGTGGTATAAGTGTTCCGAAGGCAGCAGTTGCTCCTAATACAATGGCGTACCCGAGGGATATTCCCAAATACCGCATGGAGAGCCCAAAGGTGAGGCCACCTATTCCCCACAACATTCCCAGTAAAAAAGTAATCCAAAATGTGTAGGGAGAAACTTGCTGGAGTATCTGAAAAACATTGGGGATAAATATCCATGCCATAACGATTGGCATAATAATCCAGGCTGCAATCCCGCTGATCATCCAATAGGATTCCCATGCCCATCCTTTT